>JACCZL010000116.1 GCA_013695975.1 Chloroflexota bacterium | reverse complement strand
GCGCCGGCCGCCTCGACCGCGAGCGCGATCGGGACGACGTCGCCGGCGTTGGGCGACAGCTTGACCATCAGTGGGAGGCTACTCGCAGCGCGGACCGCCCGCGTCACGGCCGCCGCCGACTCGGCATCGTCGGCGAACAAGCGGCCGCCCGCTCGGATGTTCGGGCAGGAGATGTTGACTTCCAGCCCGGCCACCCCGGGCACGCCGTCGAGGCTGCCGGCGAGCCGCTCGAAGTCGTCGACCGACTCGCCCGAGATGTTCACGATCACCGGCACTCGCCAGCGAGCCCAGATCGGCGCTTTCTCCGACACCAGTCGCCGCAGACCGACGTTCTGGAGGCCGATCGCGTTGAGCATGCCGGACGGCGTTTCGGCGATCCGCGGGGGTGGGTTGCCCTGTCGGGGGTACACGGTGATCCCTTTCGAGCAGATCGCCCCCAGTCGTTGGATGTCCACCAACGCCTGGTACTCCGTGCCGTAGCCAAAGGTCCCTGACGCGACCAGGACCGGATTGATCAGCCGAAGGCCCTGCTTATTGCTTGGCGCGAGGTCAACGGAGAGGTCGGGAGTCATCGCGTCGGCTCCCACACCAGCTCGCCGGCGTCGAAGACGGGTCCATCTCGACAGACGCGCTGGTAGCCGTGGCGCGTCTTGACCACGCAACCGAGACACACGCCCATCGCGCATCCCATGTGTTGCTCCATGGCGAGCTGGACCGGTTTTGGAAAGTCCACGGCGCCGGCCCGCCCGGCCGCGGCCGGGCGACTGACGCGAGCGACGGCCTCGAGCATGGGGGTCGGACCGCAAGCGTACACCGCGTCGGCCCACGCGATGTAGGCGGGCACCAGCTCGGTGACGAAGCCGTGATGGCCGAGCGAACCGTCCATCGTCGCCGCCTGGTACTCGACCTCTGGCGGGACCAGCCCGGTCGGAAAGACGAGCTCGGCGGTGGCCGCGCCGACCAGGAGCACGACCTCGCACCCACGCGGCAGGACCCGCTCGGCGAGGGCCACCAGCGGCGCAACCCCGTAGCCCCCGCCGACCATCAACAACCGCCGCGCGGCCGGATCGACCGAGAACGGCCGACCGAGTGGCCCGAGCACATCGAGCGTGTCGCCCGGCCGGCTGGCGGCGATCATCGTGCTGCCCTCGCCGATGGCGCGGACCATCACCGAGACGCCCTGAGGACGAATCTGGTAGATGCTCATAGGGCGCCGTAGGAGAGGGTCCCAGGTGATCCCCGCGCGGATGTGGACGAATTGGCCGGGCGCCGCGGCCCGCCCTAGCGCGGCGCTTTCGAGAGCCAGGACGTGAGTACCGGGCATGATGACGTCGTTCGACGCCACACGCGCGCAAATCAGGTCCATCAGGTCCGGACTCGCTCGGCGGCCACGAGGGCCGGCGCTGGTGGCCGCTGCCCCGCCAGGTACTCGGCGAGCGGTCGCGCGGTCAGGGGCGGACGGCGCGTCGCCATCTCGACGGCGACGCGGGCCGTGTCGAGGGAAGTGAAGCAGGGGATTCGGCGCTCCACCGCGGCCCTCCGAATGAAGAACCCATCCTTGAGCGGGCCCTGCCGGCCGGTGATCGTGTTGACGACCGCGCCGACCCAGCCCTGCTCGATGGCGTCGACGACGTTCGGATGACCCTCGGACAAGCGCTTGGTCACCTGGCGGACCGGTATGCCGAGCGCCTCGATCATCCGCGCCGTCCCCTCGGTCGCGAGCAGTGGATGGCCGGCCTCGGCCAACATCCTGACCAGCGGGTCCGCCTCGGCCTTGTCCTCGTCGGCGATCGAGAGCAGGACCGGGGCGCCGCGCGAGATCATGCTCCCCGCCGCGATGAGCGCCTTGGCGAGTGCCGCTTCGTACTCCCAGTCGACCCCCATCACCTCGCCGGTCGACTTCATCTCGGGACCGAGGAACGTGTCGACGCGGGTCAGCTTGGACATCGAAAAGACCGGCGCCTTGACCGCCACCAGCCCGCTCTCGGGGTGGAGCCCTCCGGACCAGCCCTGCTCGGCGAGCGTCTGCCCGAGCAAGATCCGGGTGGCGATGTCGACCATCGGGACGCCGGTTACCTTGCTCAGGAAGGGGACGGTGCGACTGGAGCGCGGATTGGCCTCGAGGACGAAGACCTCGCCGGCGTAGATGACGTACTGCACGTTGAAGAGACCCCGAATCTCGAGACCCAACCCGAGCCTTCGGCTGTACTCGACGATCGCCTCGACGTGCTCGGCGCTCAAGCCACGCGGCGGATAGACCGCGATGCTGTCGCCGGAATGGACGCCGGCCCGCTCGACGTGCTCCATGATGCCGGGGATCAGCACCTCGTCTCCATCGCAGATGGCATCGACCTCGACCTCGCGCCCGCGCAGATACTTGTCGACGAGGATCGGTCGATCCGAGGAGATCTCGCTGGCCGTCTGGACGTAGCCGACCAGATCGTCGTCGTTGTGAACGATCTCCATCGCCCAGCCGCCCAGAACGAACGACGGGCGGACGACGACCGGATAGCCGATGTGGCGGGCGGTACCGAGCGCCTCCTCGACGCTGCGCACCGCGGCCCCCGGCGGCTGGGGGATCGCTAGTCGGGCCGCCAGGTCCTCGAAGAGGCGGCGATCCTCGGCCAGATCGACGCTGGCCGATCCGCCCAGGAGCCGAGCCCCGGCTCGTGCCAGCGGCTCCGCGAGGTTGACCGCCGTTTGCCCGCCGAACTGGAAGATCACTGGGGTCGCGTCGAGGCCGGCGCCGTCGCTCTCGTTCTCGAGCGCGTCGAGGACACTCTCGGCGTCGAGCGGCTCGAAGTAGAGCCGCGACGAGGCATCGAAATCGGTGCTGACCGTCTCGGGGTTGCTGTTGATCAAGATCGCGCCGTAGCCGGCCTGGCGGAGGGCATCGGCGGCGCGGACCGAGCAGTAGTCGAACTCGATACCCTGGCCGATCCGGATCGGACCCGAGCCCAGGATGAGCGCCTTCGGTCCGCCGAGCGGCGGCGCCTCGTTCTCGCTCTCGTAGGTGCTGTAGAAGTACGGGGTGACCGCCTCGAACTCGGCCGCGCAGGTGTCGACCATCTTGTAAACGGGTCGCACTCCGGCCTCGATTCGCCGCTCCCGAACCCGAGCGGGTAGCTCGTCGGCCAGCGTCCCGATCTGGACATCCGAGAAGCCGGAGCGCTTGGCGCTACGCAGCAGCGCCGGCGTCAGTCGCTCCCCGAGCAGTCGGCGCTCCATCCGCACCAGCGCGGCCAGCTTGTCGAGGAAAAAGCGGTCGATTCCCGAGCGCTCGGCCAGCGATTCGGGCTGGAGGTTGCGCCGCAGCCCGGCCATGAGCGCCCAGAGGCGGAGGTCGTTGGGCGTCTCGATCAGCCGCGAGATCTCGTCGAGCCCGCCCGGCTCAGCCCAGGCGCGATCCTCCCAGAGGAGGCTACGACCACGGAACTCGAGCGAGCGGATCGCCTTTTGGAGGGCGGCCTCGAACGAGCGGTCGATGGCCATGACCTCGCCGGTCGCCTTCATCTGGGTCCCGATCGTCCGATCGGCCGTGGCAAACTTGTCGAACGGCCAGCGCGGGATCTTGACGACCAGGTAGTCGAGGGCCGGTTCGAAGGCGGCGGTCGTTCGGCCGGTCACGGCGTTCGGGATCTGGTCCAGTCTGCGGCCGATCGCGACCTTGGCCGAAACGCGGGCGATCGGATACCCGGTCGCCTTGGACGCCAGCGCCGACGAGCGGCTCACGCGGGGGTTGACCTCGATCACGTAGTACTGGCGCGACCGCGGGTCGAGCGCAAACTGGACGTTGCAGCCGCCGCGGATGTCGAGCGCGCGGATGATCCGCAGCGCCGCCGAGCGGAGCATCTGGTACTCGCGGTCCGACAGGGTCTGGCTGGGGGCGACGACGATCGAGTCGCCGGTGTGGACCCCCATCGGGTCGAAGTTCTCCATGTTGCAGACGATCAGGCAGGTATCGGCGGAGTCGCGGAGGACCTCGTACTCCAGTTCCTTCCAGCCGACCAGGGACTGCTCGACCAGCGTCTGGCCGACCGGACTGGCGCCCAGGGCGGAGGCCGCGATCCGCTCCAACTCGGCTCGACTACGCGCCTGGCCGCCGCCGGTGCCGCCGAGGGTGTAGGCCGGCCGCACGATCACCGGGTAGCCGTTCGTCTCCGCGAAGGTCAGCGCTTCGGCCACCGTCGTCGCCGTCGTGCTGCTGGGCACCGGCTCGCCGATGCGGAGCAGCATCTGCTTGAAGAGGTCACGGTCCTCGGCCATCTTGATCGACTGGAGGCTCGTCCCGATCAGCTCGGCGCCGTAGCGCTCGAAAACCCCGGCCTCGGCTGCCTCGGTCGCCAGGTTCAACCCGGTCTGGCCCCCGAGGGTCGCCAGCACCCCGTCGGGCCGCTCTCGACGCACGACGTCTTCGAGTGTGTTTACGGTGAGCGGCTCGACGTAGATCACGTCGGCCACGCCCGCGTCGGTCATGATCGTGGCCGGATTCGAGTTGACCAGGACCGTTTCGACCCCTTCCTCGCGCAAGGCGCGGCAGGCCTGGGTCCCGGCGTAGTCGAACTCAGCCGCCTGGCCGATCACGATCGGGCCCGATCCGATCACGAGCACCTTGCGGGGAGCGCCCTCAGCCATGCGTGTCCGCGCGCGCCTGGATCAACTGGAACAGGCGGTCGAACTGGGGCTGACTGTCCCGCGGACCCGGACAGCCCTCCGGATGGAACTGGACCGAGAAGACCGGCAGCTCGCGATGGCGGAGCCCCTCGACCGATCCGTCGTTGAGGCTCAGGTGGCTGACGTCGAAGCCACCGGCCTCCAGAGCCGGGCCCGCCTCGACCTCGAACTCGTGGTTCTGGCTGGTGATCGCCACTCGCCCGGTCGCGAGCTCCTGGACCGGGTGATTGCCGCCGTGGTGACCGAACGGGAGCCGTCTGGTCGTCGCGCCGGCGGCCTGACCGAGTATCTGGTGGCCCAGGCAAATCCCCATGATCGGGAGCTCCGACGCAATCAGCCGCCGAGCCGTCTCGACTGCCTCCCGAAGCTGGGCCGGATCGCCGGGACCGTTCGAGAGGACGACGGCATCCGGCTCGGCCGCCAGGATCGCGTCGGCCCCGAGATCCCACCCGACGATCTCTACCCGCGCGCCTCGTGCCCGCAGCGAGCGGACGATGTTGGCCTTGTAGCCATAGTCGACCACCAGTACGCGCGGACCAGCTTCGAGCCCCTGCTCGTCAGAGTGGCCCCTTCTCGACACCTCGGCGACCAGCGCCTTCTCGGAGAGCGGGGTCACCCGAGCGGCTTCGGCAGCCAGGCCGGCGAGCTGGCCCGACCGGAAGCCGCCCGTGCCGCTCTGGCGGAGGACTGCTCGGAGGGCGCCGCGCGAACGCAGGCGCCTCGTCAGCGACCGCGTGTCGATCCCTTGCAGGCCGGGCACTCCCCAGCGCCGTAAGTAGATGTCGAGGCTCCCCTGGCTGTCCCAGTGATTCGGGCGCTCGGCCAGCTCGCGGACCAGCAGCGCGGCCAGCCACGGCCGCTCGGCCTCCTGCGCCGACTCCGAGACGCCGTAGTTGCCAATCTGGGGGTGGGTGAGAACGACGAGCTGGCCGCGATAGGAGGCGTCGGTGCAGATCTCCTGGTAGCCGGTCATGGCCGTGTTGAAGACGACCTCGCCGTCCGCGTCGAGGTCGGCCCCGAACGGCTGCCCGACGTAGACGCTGCCATCCTCGAGCGCCAGCGCCGCTTCCCGCTCGCTCATTGGAGCGCCTCGTGGACGACCGTGCCCCCGACCATCGTCAATCGGACCATGCCACGCAGGCGGTGGCCCTGGAGCGGAGAGTTCTTGCCTTTCGAGTGGAACCGCGCGACATCGACGGTCCACTCCGCGTCTGGGTCCAGCACTACCAGGTCGGCGGGGGCCCCGACCGGCAAGGTCCCGCCTTCGAGTCGGAAGGCGCGAGCCGGACCGACCGTCAGCAAGCGGATCAGCGAGGGCAAATCGAGAGCGCCGTCGTGCACGAGCCTCATCAGCAGGCCGAATGCCGTCTCGAAGCCGGAGATGCCCGGCGCCGCGAAATCGAACTCGCAGTCCTTGTCCACCACGTTGTGCGGGGCGTGATCGGTTGCGATCGCGTCGATCGTGCCGTTGAGCAGACCGGCGACCAGCGCGGAGCGGTCGGCCTCCGAACGGAGCGGCGGGTTGACCCGGCAGTCGGTGTTGTACGGAGCCCCCGTGCCCTGCCCGGCGACCCACTCGTCGGTCAGCAGCAGGTGGTGTGGGGTCACCTCGGCGGTGACCGGCACGCCGCGCGCTTTGGCCTCACGGACCCACCCTACCGCCGCCGCGGTGCTGAGATGGGCCAGGTGGAGCCGTCCACCCGTGGCGTTGGCGAGGGTCAGATCGCGCACCACGGCGACCTCCTCGGACGCGGCTGGCGCTCCCCGCAGTCCAAGCAGGCTCGAGACGCGGCCCTCATGCATGACGCCCCCGTCGAGCAAATCCAGGTCCTCACAATGGTCCACGATCGGCCGGTCGGCCAGGCGGCTGTAAGCCAGGGCGTGCCGCATCAGACGGCTACTCACGAC
>JACCZL010000065.1 GCA_013695975.1 Chloroflexota bacterium | reverse complement strand
ACAGCACAACGATGCTGCACTCCATGCAGAAGCGGGCGACAGCTGATCCGTCAAGATTGGCTGGATCTGTGTCGGCGACGGGCCTCGTCGGGCACTCGTCCGATGGCGCCAACGGGGCCCGTCCTATTCTAGCCGACACCCGAGGCCTCCATCTCGCTCGAACTCCCACCACCTCGTACCCCGGATGGGTAGGATACCACTCCCGAGGGTCCGCGACTCACGGACGTCGAGCATCGACAACGGCCTACCCGACGCGAGACGGCCCGTCGGTCGCGTGGTCCAGTCGCGGCTCGGGCTCAGGGCCGGTCCGCACGTGTCGCAGCAGGACCGCGGCCACGACGGCCGCTGCGATCACGATGCCTGCGCTGATGGCGGCGGTCACCTCGAACGACTGGACGAACGCCTCGCGCGCTACGCCCAGCAGCGCGGCGCCGAGCTGGGTGGGAAGCTGCTCGGCCGCCGCGACTGCGCCGCCGAGCGTGGCCCGGGCGGCCTCCGCCACCTCGGGTGGGACGCCGGCGGGGACGGCGTCGCCTACCCGAGCACAGTAGACGGCCGTGCCGATGCTGCCAAGGATCGCGATGCCGAGCGCCCCGCCCAGCTCGGCGCTGGTCTCCGAGAGCGCCGCTGCCGCCCCGGCCCGCTCGGGCGGGGCGGCGCTGATGATCAGGTCGGTCGAGAGCGTGACCGCCGGCGATATCCCAAGGGCGAGAACGACGGAGCCGGCCACGAGGATTGCGAGCCCGGATGTCCCGTCGGCCTGCGTAAGGACCATCAGGCCGACCGCCGCGAGGACCAGACCAGCAGCTATCACGTAGGCCGCGCGAGCCCGACGCACGAGTATCGGCGCAAGCATGGAACCGACGATGAACCCGCCGGACGACGGCAGCGTCCACAGGCCCGCCTGCAAGGGCGACAGTCCGAGCACCAACTGGAGGTATTGCGCAATGAAGACAAACGGTCCGAACGCAACGAAGATGGCGAGCGCGTTCGTGGCCAGTGACGCGTTGAAGGTGGGCGCCCGGAAGAGCCGGAGGTCGATCAGCGGGTCGGCGAGACCTTGCTGCCTGCGCACGAACGCGGCGCCCGCTGCGATGCCCGCCAGAATCGACAGCGCGGCCAACCATCCCAAACCGTCCTCGGCGATCCGCTTGAGGCCGTAGATCACCGCCAGCACGGCGGCCAGCGACAAGGCCGCGCTGACCAGGTCTAACCGACCCGCCTTGGGATCCCGGAACTCGGGCAGCAGGGATGGTCCAAGCGCCAACAACAGCAGCATCACCGGTACGCCCACCAGGAACACCGAGCCCCACCAGAAGTGCTCCAGCATCACGCCACCGAGTAGTGGACCGATCGCGGCGCCGACCGAATAGCTGGTGGCCCACATTCCGATGGCGGTCGTGCGCTGGCCTGGGTCGAGGAACATGTTGCGGATCAGCGACAGCGTCGACGGCGCCAGGGTCGCCCCGGCGACCCCGAGCAGCGCGCGGGTGGCGATCAGCATCTCCGCGCTGGTCGAGAACGCGGCCAGCACCGAGGCCATGCCGAACGTGGCGGCGCCGATCAAGAGCAGCCGGCGACGGCCGATCCGATCGCCCAGGGTACCCATCGTGATGAGCGATCCGGCGACCAGGAACCCGTAGATGTCGACGATCCACAGGAGCTGAGAGCTGCTGGGCTCCAGGTCCGCGGTGAGGGACGGCACGGCCAGGTTCAGTACGGTCAGGTCCATGGAGTAGAGCAGGCAGGGCAGGGCGAGCACGGCAAGCCCGATCCACTCCCGGCGGCCCGCCCTGGCTGCGTGGACGGAATTCGCGCTGACTGGATTCATGACAGATCCTGGTCTCCTCCCGTTCGTTCCGTCAGATCCTCGTCCGTTGCCCGGCTCCGGTCGGTCCGGCGGTCGTCGGCATCGACTAGCTCGGAGATCGTCCTGAGCAGCTCCAGCCAGCCCACGAAGGGGACCGGCGCTCCCCTCCCAGCCGCCGCGGTGCCCATGAACGGCTCGATCGTCTCGATCGAGATGCAGATTAACATGCCGGCCCCCGCGGCGGTCCGTCCGCGGCATCGTCCTCAGCCTGGACGCGCCTCGGCGCCCCTCCGTGCCACACGGGGGGCGGGTGCGCTAGATCGACGTTCACGATTGGGCTCCCTCCGGGCTGATCCCACATTCATCCGTGGCGCGTTCAATGCGACTGCACCGTCGTTCACGCGGGGAGCCGAGAACCGCCGAGTCAGAGCTCCCAGGTGACCGGGGTGCGCGGATCTGGGGTGTATAAGCAGTAGCGACCCGTCCGGATGGTGGCGGCGAGGTGACGACCGAGTGGCGGATGCTCTCGGGCGAGGTTGACCATCGCCGCGCGGATCGCCCTGGTGGCGTTCAGCCTGGCGCGCTCGGCGTGGGACGCCGCCCGTCGGTTCCGTCCTCCAAGTCCGACTGCCCGCTCGAGCTCGCGCACCAGGAAGGCCCGCTCGTCGCGGGCCTGCTCGGCGCGGATCGGGTCGTTGAACTCCTCGGCCTGATCCAGCTCCGATTGAAGCTCGTCAAGACGGGCCTTGTAAGCGGCCCTGGCCTCGGCGTCGAGCAGCTCTCCCGCGTCGCCGAAGTCCGAGCGCAGCTCGAGCTCGCCACGGCCGACGCGGCTCCCTGGCCCTGACGCGGCTGGTCTGGCTGGCGCGCTGACCATCGTTTCGAGGTCCGTCACGTGGAGCTCCCGTCCGGGCTGCGCGAGGAGCAGGGCGATCTGACGTAGGCCCTTGGAGTCCTTGAGTCGGGCGATCACGCCATCGTACGAGACGGTCCAGTACTCGCCTTCGCGCTGGAACCGATCTCGCCCCGGCTCCGGAGGCACGCTGATGGCAGGGGCATCCCGTTCCACTGACGGCGCCTCACCCGCGGCGGCCTCCAGGAGCCTCACGATCAGCGCGCTGAGTCCGGCCATGCCCGTCGTGCGGGCAGTGGTGGCCGCGCGATCGAGAAGCTCGTGGGCCGGTCCTCGATCAGCGGTCTGGCCACCGCGGATGAGCATGCGAGCGTAGTCGTACCGGGTGCGGGCCAGTAGCGGGGCCGCTCCCAACCGTTCGTGCATGCGGATTGCCGCCTCGAAATGGTCGCCGGCTTCGGCCCAGCAGGACGAGGCGGTCGCAAGCAGGGCGAGGTACAGCGACGCGGAGCCGAAGCAGACGACCGGGTGCTCCATCGTCATGGCGATGACGTGCCCGCCGTAGGGACGCAGGACCGGGTAGAGGCGGCGGGCGGCGTCGGAGTCGTCGAGTCGGGCGGAGACCAGCGAGGCGAGGGCAAGTCCGGGCAGCCACAAGGCGCTTCGAGGCCGCACCGGGAGCTGTTCGGCGAGGATCTGGAGCGCCCTGCGCGCACTGTCGCGGTCACCTCGCTCGATGTCGGCGAGCGCCAGCCACCCCCTGGCGAAGGCCGCTCGAGGAAACCGATCCACCAGGGGCTGCCACGTCTCTCGGAGCTCGCCGAGCCGACCTTGCTCCCAGCGCAGAAGGGCCACCGCATTGGCATGCGCCCATTGGGCATTCGGCCGCTCCGGCTGGAGCGAGAACGCCTCCTCGGCGAGGGTCTCCGCTGCCTCGAAGGAGCCTTGCAGCAGCGCCCGCATCGCCCGCATGGTCGTCGTGGTCCACTGGTGGACGGGCATGCGGAGCTCGTCCGCGAGTCGGGCATACACCGCGATGTCGGCCTCGACGGCCAGGAAGTCGCCCGATTCGAGCGACGTGGTCACGCGTTGCGCGCGGCCCCGAAGCTCCAGGTCACGGTCCCCGGTCTCCTGAGCCAGGCTAAGGATCTCGCCGGCCAACCCCGAGCGCTCATCCAGCCCGTCCGGTCCCCAGACCGCCATCCATCGTGCGTCGAGCGCGTCTCCCAGTGCGGGGACATGACCGAGCCGCCGGGCCAGCTCGACCGCCTGCCGGCTGAGGGAGTCCGTGAGATGGACCTCTTCTGAGAATGTGAGCTCCACGGAGAGGCGGGCGAGCAGCCGCGCCCGAAGCGGGCTATCCTGAGGACTCGAGGCGTCAAGGGCTTCCCTGAGCAGCGCGACGAGCTGTCGGTTGACGTGGCCCCCTTCGACTTGCGGCTCCCCGAAACCGAGCGCGGCGCGCGCCAGTTGGTCGGGCGATCCGAGCCTTCGGGCGATCTCGGCGGCCTGCAGGTGGATCTCCTTCGCCTCCGGATAGCGACCTGCGCGAACCTGGGCCGCGCCCAGGTCGAGCAGGAGCCCGCAGCGCAGATCCTCGTCTGGGCTGACGATCTCCAATGCGCGGAGCGCCCGCTGATACTCGGTGACTGCCTCCTCGTACGCATGCGCCTGCATCGCTCGGTCACCGGCTCGGCGCGTGTACGCCAGCGCCCTGGCGCTCTCGCCGACACTCACGACCTCAGTGAAGTGCCGCGCAAGCTCGGCGACGTGACTGTCCGAGTCGGTGCCGTGGAGGCGCTCGATCGCTTCGCCGACTGCCCGGTGCAGTCCAGCCCGAACCGGAATGGGAAGGGTCTCGTAGACTACCTCGCGCATCAGCGAATGCGAGAATCGGTAGCGGCCCGGGGCGACCGATTCCTCGACCACAAGGCCCAGCGCCACGGCTTCCGAGACCGCTCCGAGGACACGCTCGACCGGGAGGTCGCAGGCCGGCCCCACCAACGACAGATCGAAGTCACGGCCAACCACGGCGGCGGCCGAGAGTACCTGGACAGCGTCGGCCGAGAGCGGCGCGAGCCGCTGCTGCATGAGCGCCCGCACGCTCCCGGGGATCGGCACACCTGGTCGGCCTGGCTGTTCGAGCATGTCCGCCGAGGCGAGGAGGCGCACGGCCTCCCGGACGAACAGCGGATTGCCCTCGGTTGTCTGGTGGACAGCCAGTACCATCGCCTCTGAGGGCGCGGCGCCGACGAGGTCTCCGATCAGTTCCTTCACGTGATCCCGAGCCAGCCCCCGCAGGGTGGTCAGTTGGCCCTCGCGTACGAGCTCCCCCAGCGAGTGGCCCATGCCCGGGGATCGCCCGACGTCGACATCGCGGTAGGTCCCGACCACCAGCAAGCGTGCCCCGCGAAGGTCTCGCGCCAGGTACCTGAGCAGCAAGAGGGAAGGATCGTCTGCCGCGTGCAGATCGTCGACGATGAGCAGCAGCGGTTGACCAGCGGCTGCTCGCTTGAGGAAACCGGCGGTCGCTTCGAACAGGTAGAACCTCGCTGCGTCCGACTCGATCGACGGGATAGGCGTGATCGCCGGCGTCCCGAGGCGCGCTGCCAGGTCAGGAGCCATCTGGCCAACGAAGGCCGACCCGGCCCCCAGCCAGGAGATCAGGGTCTGGTCGTCGCAGCTTTCGGCGACGGTGCGGATGATCTGCGCCCACGGCCAGTAGGGCGGTGCGCCCCCGCCCTCCCAACAGCGGCCCCACACGACGCGGGCGCCCCGCTCAGTCGCATGTCTGGCCAACTGCTCCGCGAGCCGCGTCTTACCGATCCCGGGCTCCCCCGCGATCAGGAAGAGGCGCCCCTGGCCGCCGCGCGCGTCCTCCAGGCCGGCGACCAGCTCCGCCATTTCGCGATCACGGCCGACGAAGTCCCACCCTGCTCGACGTGGGGCAGGGCCGTCCATCTCCGTCATTCCATTCGACCCCCGGCGTGTGGTGGAAGCGACGATCTCACGGCCAGATTCTAAACCGACGGTTCGATCTCCACGTCGCGGCGAAAGAGATCGTGAGAAAACGTGGCGCTGGAGCGGTCCAGTGAACAACGGTGCACACGCATTGAACGCAGCAGGAGTCGTGAGGCGCCTCGGCTTGCACCGGCGGGTCGAAGATGCTCTGATTGGTCCCCGTGACGGTTTCTGCTACCCATCGTGCGATCGACGCGGTCTGGCGGATCGAGTCGGCCAGGCTGATCGCTGGGCTCGCGCGGATCGTGCGCGACGTCGGGCTTGCCGAAGAGCTCGCGCAGGACGCGCTCGTCGTCGCCCTCGAGCGGTGGCCGGAGTCGGGTGTCCCAGACAACCCGGGCGCCTGGCTCATGGCCACCGCGAAGCATCGGGCAATCGACCGGCTGCGTCGCAGCACAATGCTCGAGCGCAAGCACGCGGAGCTCGGTCGCGAGCTCGAGGCCCAGCAGAGGCTGGCCGAGGACGATCGCGACGCCGCGTTCGACGAGGTCTTCGGCGATGATCTCTTGCGCCTCGTGTTCACGGCCTGCCATCCGGAGCTCTCTTCTGAGGCGCGCGTTGCGCTCACGCTCCGCTTGCTCGGAGGCTTGACCACCGGGGAGATCGCGCGGGCCTTCCTCGTCCCAGAGCCGACCGTCGCCCAGCGCATCGTCCGGGCCAAGCGGACCCTCGCCGAGGCGCGGGTCCCTTTCGAAGTCCCCGGCAAGGCCGAGCTTGCCGCCCGACTGTCGTCGGTGCTGGAGGTGATATACCTGGTCTTCAACGAGGGCTACGCGGCGACCGCCGGTGACGACTGGATGCGGCCTGCCCTCTGCGAGGAAGCGCTACGTCTCGGGCGGATCCTCGCCGAGCTGGTCCCAAAGGAGCCGGAGGTCCACGGTCTGGTCGCGCTGATGGAGATCCAGGCGTCGCGATCGAGGGCGCGAATCGGTCCGTCAGGAGAGCCCGTCCTGCTCCTCGATCAAAACCGCGCGCGCTGGGATCAGCTCCTCATCCGGCGTGGTCTCACGGCGCTCGAGCGCGCCGAGAAGCTCGGCGGCGCGCGTGGCCCGTACGCGCTGCAGGCGGCGATCGCCGCCTGCCACGCGCGAGCGGGGACCCCCGCGGAGACGGACTGGGAGCGTATCGCGGCACTCTACCATACGCTCTCACAGGTCGCGCCATCACCGGTCGTGGAGCTGAATCGCGCCGTCGCGATCGCCATGGCGTACGGTCCAGCAGCGGGCCTCGAGCTCGTCGATGGGCTGGCCTCCGAGCCGTCACTCCAGGGCTACCATCACCTTCCGGGCGTGCGCGGCGACCTCCTCGCGAAGCTCGGCCGCTCCGAGGAGGCTCGGGCGGAGCTCGAGCGCGCGGCAGCGCTCACGCGCAACGCCCGCGAGCGCGACCTGCTGCTCGAG
>JACCZL010000040.1 GCA_013695975.1 Chloroflexota bacterium | reverse complement strand
TGGAAGCCCGAGGCGCGGGCCTGGGGCTCGGTCTCGAAGCAGCGCACCCGTTCGCGGATCACCTCGTAGTCCGGGTGGTCGGGCCGGTAGAAGAGGCCGGTCGTCGCGTTGCCTTTGATCTGGCCGGGTCGGCATGGCGCGGCCGAGCCAGGCGATGTGGCCTGGGTCGGTGGGGCTGTCGATGCAGGCGGCGGCTCACTGCTGTCGAGAGGAGCGAGCACCTCCGCGGCCATCCAGCCGGTCGCGTCCTCGGCGTCGCGGACGTTCCGCCAGGCTCGCCCGTCGGTCTCCTGGTCTGGGCCGACGACCGTCAGCTCGGCGCCGTCGGGCAGCGTCTTGAGCACAGATCCCACGGTTGACGGCTCCTCACGCAGGTTCGCGCCCCGACCCTCGGTGCCCGAGATGCGCACACGGGCCGGCTCAGGTGTTGGCGAGGGTGATGGTGTGGGCGTCGACGTGGGCGGGACGCGGGTTGGAGTCGGCGGCGGGATTGTCGGGCTCGGCTCGAACGTCGCGGTCGGCTGGGCCGTCGGGGAGATTGGCGTCGCTGTGGGTGTCGGCTTGGGCGCCGTGCATCCCAGGAGCGCGATGAGCGCCAGCGCGCACAGCGGTCGTCGCCACGGGAAAGACCCCCTCCCGTCGGCGGCCCGCGCGGGCGGTTGGCGAACCGCCCCTACAGGCCGCGCACCACGGGTCAGGGGGAGGGGTTCCCACGCGGCTCGCGCTCCAGCACCTCCGGGTTCAGCGGGTGGGGGACCGGGCGGCCATCCAGGTAGGCGAGGATGTTCTCGACCACGCCCTTGAAGAACCCGGCGTAGCCGCCCTCGGCGACCCAGCCGACGTGCGGGGTCAGGACGACGTTGGGCAGGTCGAGGAGCGGGTGGCCTGGTGGCAGCGGCTCCTCCCAGAAGACGTCGAGCGCCGCCCCCCAGAGGCGGCCGTCCCGCAGCAGCTCGACCAGGGCCGGCTCGTCGACGATCGCCCCGCGGGCCGTGTTGACGAACAGCGCGCTCGGCTTGAGCAGGGCCAGCTTCTGGCGATCGAGGAGCCCGCGGCTCAGGTCCGAGAGCCGCAGGTGGACCGTCACCACGTCGGCCTCGCCGAGCAGGTCGTCGAGCGAGCGGTACTCCGCGCCGGCCGCCAGCGCCCGTTCGGGTGTCAGCGTCGGGCCCCAGGCGCAGACGGTCATCCCGAGCGCCTGACCCACCCGCGCGACCTGGCCGCCGATCCGCCCCAGCCCGATCACCCCCAGCCGCTGGCCGGCCAGCTCCCGCCCGACGAACTGCGACCAGCGGCCCGCCCGTACTTCCCGGTCGCCGTACGGGATCCGCCGCATCGCCGCCAGGATCAGCCCGACGGTGAGCTCTGCCGCCGAGGTCCCGGCCCCCTCGGTGCCGGCCACCAGGATTCCGTGCTCGGTCGCCGCCGCGAGATCGAGGTGCTGGCCGCCCATGCCGGTCTGGGCGATCAGTCGGAGCTTCGGCAGGCGGTCGAACAGCTCGGCCCGCAGCGGTGTCCGCTCGCGGTTGGCGACGACGATCTCGGCCTCGCGCAGCCGCTCGACCAGCTCGTCGAACGAGCCGGGCGGCGTCGTGTGGATGACCAGCTCCGCCCGTTCGCGGAGCGAGTGGAGAGCCGGCGCCGTGCCGTAGACGTCGTTGAAGTCGTCTGGGACGACGATCTTGACGGGCATGGGGGTATCCCGTACGGTCCTACACGCCGACCGGCGCCGGCGAGGGCGGGACCTCGATCTCGGTCACCTCCGGCGTCGGGGTCGGCGGGGCATCGGCCGCTCGCTCACCGCGCAGGGCCTCGCCGAACATCTCGAGCGCGCGGTCGATGTCCTCGCGCTCGATCCCGTAGTGGGTCACCAGGCGGATGATCGGGCTGCCATCCTTGGCGGCGCCGCAGAGCAGCCCGTGCTCGCGGAGGCGGGCCGAGACGGTCCTGGCGTCGGGTGCCGGCGGGCTCAGGCGGATGAAGAAGATGTTGGTCTGGACGTCCTCGCGGTCGATGGCCACGCCGGGTTGGGCCCGCAGGCCGTCTGCCAGGCGGCGGGCGTTCTCGTGGTCCTCGGTCAGCCGCTCGACCATGTGGTCGAGGGCGTAGAGCCCGCCGGCGGCGATCACCCCGGCCTGGCGCATCGAGCCGCCGACCATCTTCCGCCCGCGGATCGCGCGCCCGATGAAGTCGCCCGGGCCGACCAGCAACGAGCCGACCGGCGCCGCGAGTCCCTTCGAGACGCAGAACATGACCGAGTCGACGTGCCGGGCGATCTCGGCGGCCGGGACCCCCAGGGCGGTGGCGGCGTTGAAGATCCGAGCCCCGTCCATGTGGACCGGGATGGCCCGGGCGCGGGCCAGTTGGGAGATCGCGGTCAGCTCCTCGAGCGGCATGACCCAGCCGTTGGAGGGCTGCTCGACCCAGATCAGGGTCGTCCGTGGATAGTGCGGGTCGTCCGGGCGAATCGTCCGCTCGATGGCCGCCAGGTCGAGGCTGGCGCCCTCCTGGGGGACGGTCCGGAGCTGGGTGCCGGCCACCCGGGCGGCGTTGGCCGCCTCGGCGTTGAGGGTGTGGGCGGCCTGGCCGCAGATCACCTCGTCGCCGGCCTGGCACCAGGCCAGGTGGGCCACGACGTTGCCCATCGTCCCGCTCGGGACATAGAGCGCGGCCTCCTTGCCGAGCATTTCGGCCGCTCGCGCCTGGAGCCGGTTGATGGTGGGGTCCTCGCCGTAGACGTCGTCCCCCAGCTCCGCCTCGTGGATAAACCGCCGCATCTCCGGCGACGGCAGGGTCACCGTGTCACTCCGCAAGTCAATCACGCCCATGCTGCCTCCCGAGCCTCGGCCGCCGCCCGGCCGCCAGCCGTCAAAGATCTCGTCTGCTCAGGCAGTGTAGGGCCGCCGGACGGCCTGACGCAAAAGCGGGAGTCGATCCTTGCCTCTCGGGGAAGATTCGCCGGCCGCGGGATGGCGGCCCGAAGATGACCAAAGTTGGCCGAAGGGGCCGAAGGTGACCAAGCTCCGGAGGGGGGCATCTTCGGGCATGTTGGCACCTTGGGTCCGGCGAACGATCCGAGCTATGCTCGTGCCCGCCTTCGCCAGTCGGCAATGCGACTGCTCACTCAAGCCTGGTCGAGGTTCTCGTCCAGCCCCAGCTCGCGGAGCGCCGTGCGGGTCTCCTCGAGCTTCGCGTCGGTCACGTGGCCATCCGCGGGAAGCTCGAAGCGCACCTGGAGCTTCAGACCCGGCGTTGTGGCGAAGCGGGACAGCACCTTGGTGTAGAAGTTCATCCACGCAGACGCCGGGCTCGTTGGGGGTGCTGTAGCTGCCGTTCGGGTCGATCGTGCCGGTGGTTACGGTCCAAATCGGACCCTCGACGGCGAAGGGACGCCCGTGCTGGTCGAGTCCCTCGACCGAGAACCGAACCTGCTCGCCGGGCTTCACCCGAACTGAGGGCGGCGTGACGACCAACCGCTCGAGGCGTGGCGGCTCGACGTGCTTCCGCGCCTCATCGGCCGTGAGCAGGTACATGTCTTCGGAGATCTCGACATCCGACTCGGCGAGCGTCGTCCCAAAGTGGAACGGATCATAGCGCCCGTCGACGTTCGGCCCGACGTAGGCGAGGATCTTCTGGGCAACCCCGTCGACGATCGTCCGTCGGATTGCGTTTGGGTCGAGCAGACGGGGCAGGGTGGGGGAGGAGAAGAACGCATCGCGGGCCGCCTTCGTACTCCACGCCGTGACAGCCGGTGGCCAATACCGAACCAGCTTGTGCGGCCCGACCGCCTCGGTGATCTCGTCGTCCTGGCGGAGGCGATTCACGACCAGCTCGGCCATCGAATTTGCCATGCTGGAGTGGACCAGGCCGAGGTCGATCTCCTTAGGTCCTCGCGGGGGTCACGACGCGGTACCAGGGCTGAGCGTGGTCACGATCAGGTCTCCCGACCGACGATCACGAAGGCCTTCCCGTCCTTGGTCGTCGAGCAGTAGCCTCGCTCGACGAGAATTGGGACGTGGTTGCTCAACTGCCGCGGGGTCTGGCCGACCTTCTTGAGCGCAGCCCCACCGCGATAGGCACCCGCACAGGCTTGCCGCCGTAGATCTCGGGGTTGTAGGTCATCCGTTCGAGGAGCTGATCGATGTCAACCTCGCTCGCCGCATCCATGCAGATGCTTCCCGACAGATCGGGCCCCGAGGCGGTTCCATTATTTAGAACCCGAGGCCCTTGTTGCGTGCCAACAGCCCTCGAAGAATCATGGCCGCTCCTCAGATAGTCTCCGGTGATCTACGTATCGCCGAGGAGGGCAAACCCCGCGACTGAGAAGTGGTGGTCGAACGTCAGCGCCTCATCGAGTCCGAGGCGACGCATGGACACGAACGAGATCGCATCGACGTAGCTGAACGCCTGGTCCGCGTACTGGACGAGCAGATCCTCGGCCGCCTCCTCCCAGGATTCGAGCACGAAGACACGGCGCGTGAGGGGGCTCGATCGGAGCCGCTGCAGGAATCCGTGCGCCACGGTGGGATGGAATCGGACGCGCAGCAGCGTATACGTCTCACTAATGACGTGATTGGTCGTGACCAGCGTGGACTGCTCGGCGACCAGGCGCTGGAACCGACGCGACGCGAGCACATGATTGGTGTCACCGCGGTCGACGCCCGCGTACCAGGCGGATGTGTCGACGAAGACGGCACCGTTCACCGCTCGTTGGGCCGGAGGCTCAGCTCGGCCAGGACGCGGTCGTGCTCGAGCGAGACTCGCCCGGGGCCGCCATCGGCCAGGCCGATGATGCCGAGGATGGGATCTTCGTGATCGGGCTGCTCTTGTGCAAGCAGCCGTTGCGCGGCCAGGCGAATGAGCTCGGCCTTGGAAGTCCCGCGCCGACGCGCCAACCGTTCAAGCGCGGCGCTCAGCTCGGGCTGCAAGTAGATCTGGGTCCGCCGCATGCGCTGCATCGAGGCACCCCTGGTATATACATTACGTGCCGTGAAGTATACATCCTCAGAACCCGAGGCCCTTCTTGCGCGCCAGCACGCCGTCGACCCAGCGCTTCTCACAGCCCGTGGGGTAGAGGGCCGAGAGCGACTGGGCCAATCGCCACAACGCCTGCTCGTTGCCCGCGCCCTCCTCGACCAGGAAGCGCTTGAGCGCCTCGGATCGACCGGCCCCAAACAGGATCATCGCCTGGTGGACCTGGTCCAGGACCGTCTTGCCCGCCGGCGGTGCGCCGCTGATCCCCCAGCTCGTCTCCTCCTCAGCCTGGGCCAGCTCGGCGAACATGCTGAGCTGCTGCCCCGCCCTCGGCCTCCGCGCAGCGGTTGCCTGGTGACCGTCGCTCCCGAAGAGGTATCTGGCCCGCTCGCCAACCGAGAGCAGGCGGGCGGAGTCGCCCTTGACAACGACGACGTGCCCGAGCCGGTCGAGGTGCGCCCCGAGCCCCTGGGCGATCTTCCGTCTCGGCCTTGACCCGCTCCCACGGGATCGTCCCCTCCCGCTCCGCGTCTTCCAGCGCATGGTCGGCTAGCTCCGAGTCTCGCCGGTCCTCGAACTCCTCCATCCGGTGCAGGTGCTCGGCCGGAAGGATCGCCGCGATCTCCTCGCCATCCCGGGTCAGCACGATTCGGAGGCCGTTTCGGTGGGCGCGCTCGACCAGCTCGCGAAAGCGCGGCTCCGCGACCTCCACGTCGATAGCGATGGACTCGATCTCGTCATCAGGGATCGTCTCGTCTGGGCCGAGCCGGTGCCGGACCTTGCCAGCCGGTGTTGTCCTCATCTCACTTCCTCCCGTCTTGTGCTCGACCTGCATGACGGGCCGCCAGCCAAGGCGAGCGGGTTTCTGAGCGAACCGGGCACTCAGGCCGTCTTCGCTGGGTGCGGGGCGGCCGATGCTGTGTCGGCGAGCACGGCGTCGGAAGGCGGGGCCAGCCGCAGCCGCTCCGTGACCGGCAGCAGCTCCCGCACTAGCGCCAGCAACGCGCGATACTGGTCGGTCTGGACAGCGGACATCCGCCCAGCCTGGAAGGGCGCGTGGAGCTCGTGTTCCAGGCGGTGCATCAGGTCGCGCCACTCGTCGCGGATGCCGATCTCCTCGGCGAGCAGCTCGTCGTCGGTGAAGGTCGCCTGAAGCCGCGAGTCTGCTCGATGCCGCTCGACCCGCGGGAGGGTCTCGGCCCTTCGACGCACCAGCCACAGGTAGAAATCGATGTCCGCGCCGATGCCCGTCGTTGCCGCCATCTGGTCCAGGATACCCCTGCGCGGCGGGGTGAGGTCCTGGCGGGCGATGATCGGCAGCATCTCGCGGATGAGCGGCAACGTCTCCTCGTAGGCCCGGCGCTGATCGGGGGTCATCTCGCCGCGCGCGTAGCAGTCTTGGAGGCAGTCGAGGCGGTCGATGAGGTCGTCCCACTCGGCGCGGAAGCCCATCTTATCGACGACGACGTCATCCGAATCCTCGCGACCTTCGCGCCTGGCACGTTGCCACCGCTCCTCGATGTAGGGCAGAGCCTCGAAGTTCCGGCGAACGGATCGGAGGCTTCGCTCTACCATCGCGTCGTGAGCGGTCTTCTGGGCCATCGTCCCTGGCTGGTCGACTCGTGTTGGGTCACGTAGGTGAGCCCACGCCCTGGGCGGAAGCCCGTCATCCAGCGGTCCTTGCCGGGCTCAAGGTATACCGCACTCCGCTCGCTCCGAACCACTCGCGCCAGGCTCGCGAGGTATCCTTCGACGGTCGTGCGCCCGGGCCACTCGGCACCCTCCACGACGTGCTTGAGGTACTTCACCACCTGTACGTCGAGCGTATCGTCCGCTGTGATTGGGCGGCCGTGGCGCGGGTGCGGGTAGCCCAGGATGTCGGGATCCGCGTCGACCTGGCGCGGCCGTACGAGCGTCTCCCTCGCCAGATACTCGCGGGCCCGCCGAAGCTCCTCATCCCCGATCTCCCGCCTACTCTCGCCGACGTCGCGCACCAGCGCCGCGATCGCCTCGCGCTCGTCGTTCGGCGATCCCCCGACAGTCGCCATGATGCCTCCACCTGACATCACCCCTAACCAAAGCCCTCGCGCCGACGGTGCGGTCGGACGCGTGCGAGCTTCCGGCCTACGCTAATCGATGGCCGCGGTCGGGGCAACGTCTCGGCTCCCGGCGGATGCTCTGACGTTGGCATGCCTGTTTTGCGGGTGCGTCGGGTGCTGCCGTGTTTCTGCGTGCAGCGTGTCGGACGACGAGGGTCAACCCTGGAACGGCCAAGAACCCCGAGTCCGGTACTCCAGGTATGCGTAGAATCATGGGGGCCACCCGCCCTGGGGGGTGGGCGTCATTCTCTTGCGCCACGGTCCCTGAGTCTTCCAGGAGCTCTCACGTTGACCGGAGTCCTCACCTTGGCAGGAGCCCTCACCCAAACCCGCTCCCAGGAGGAGAGGGGGCTTCTGCCCCCTCTCCCCCTGGGAGAGGGTCGGGGTGAGGGCTTGTTCGCAACCGGCGGTGCAAAAGAATGACGCGCACCCCGCCCTGGTGCAGCCCTTTGACAGAGGGTCGACGGAACGCTATCCTTCTGCGCCCGGCCGTTCGGACTGGTGGTCTGCTTTCGAGCGCTGGTGCAACACCGCGAGCGCGGGGGGGAGGAAAGGGCGCAGCCATGCCAGCGAGTGATGGCGAGCGGGCACGGCTCGCGGCAATCCTGAGTGGTTTGGCCGACCCCGTCATGGTTGTCGCTCCTGATGGGGAGCTCACGCTGACGAATGAGGCCTACGACGCGATGTTTGGCGGCGCCGGTGCTGACCTGGCGTCGCTGGGTCAGGATGGGCGGCCGCTGCCGCTGGAAGCGACGCCTCGACGGCGGGCGGCGCGGGGCGAGCCGTTTACTATGCAGTTCACGGTGACCGGCCCGGACGGCAAGCGCTCCTGGTACGAGGCGTATGGGCGGCCGATCCCGAGCGGCGACGGGGAGCAGGGTGGCGTGGTCGTCATCCGCGACATCGCCGAGCGCGGTCTCCAGGACGAGTTCCTGGCGCTGGCGAGCCACGAGCTGCGGACGCCGCTCACCAGTCTGGACGGGTTCCTCCAGATGCTCCTCCGCCGACTCCCGGAGGACGGCGGCGACGAGCAGATCCGACGCTTCGCAACGACGGCGCTCGAACAGGCCCGGCGACTGAGGGTGCTGGTCGACGACCTCCTGGACGCGACCCGCCTGCAGAGTGGCAAGCTCAGCCTCCGGTTCGAGCGGCTCGACCTGGTCCCGCTGGTCCGAAAGGTCGTCGAGCGGGCCCAGGTCCTGGCTCAGAGCCAGACGATCCGTCTCGAGACCGAACCCGGACCGATCCTGGTACAGGGCGATGCCGGCCGGATCGAGCAGGTGCTCCTCAATCTCCTGACGAACGCCATCACCTACGCCCCAGATGGAGAGCGCATCGACGTGCGCCTGCACCGCGAGGACGGTCGGGCCGACATCCAGGTCCAGGATTGTGGGCCGGGGATCGCGACCGCCGACCCCCCGCACCTCTTCTCGCGCTTCTACCAGGTGGCGCCAGGACCGCTCGGTCCAGGGCGGGCTGGGCCTTGGCCTGTTCGTCGCCAACGAGCTGGTGACCGCCCACGGTGGCACCATCGCTGTCGACTCAACTCCCGGCCAGGGCGCCATCTTTACCGTCCGCCTCCCACGGGACGACGACGGAGCATCCGCCTGAGTCTAATCGGCTCAACACAGTCGCGAGCGGGCTTGCGCCGCCGGTGGCGAGGGCCGAAAATACGCACCGAAGGTTTCGTGCGCGGCGCGTTTATTCGATGAGTCCATGTGGACCGTCGAGTCCCAAGGAGGTAGCGTCATGGCTGGCTTCCCACCGATCACCGTTCGTCAACCGCGGCCGTACGATCTCGTCGACGACCCCGTCGTCGCCTGCGGCGTCGGCACCGGCTTCGAAGGCGTCTTCGCCGCCCGCCTCCGCGACGGCAACGGCGCGGAGCTGGTCCAGATCTCGGTCACGGCCGGCGGCACCGGCATCTGGGGCAACTTCCACGTCAGCCTCGATCCCGGCGGGGTGCCGCCGACGCCCCAGGGCAGCCTCGAGGTCTTCGAATTCTCGCCCAAGGGAGACGGCAGCGAGCTCAACAAGGTCGTCGTCCCGATCATCTTCGGCCGGGCCCTGATCGACCCCTACCACGGCTTCGCCCAGTACACCGTCAAGCCCGGCGACACCCTGTCGGCGATCGCCCAGCAGTGGTATGGCAACGGGAACCTCTGGCCGCGCCTGTTCGAGGCCAACCGCGACCAGATCAGTAATCCCAACCTGATCTTCCCCGGGCAGGTCCTGCGCATCCCCCAGTAGCCGGCGTCCATCCCCGGGAGCGCGGCGTCCCGGCGGAGGGGGAGGCTTGCCTCGCCCCTACGGCCGCGGGCGGGCGGGACGCCCGCGCTTCCAGGGGTGTTGACCCGGTCCGTCGCTTCGTGCTTTCATGGGGCCATCATCCAGTCGAAGGGGGTGGGGACGATGGCCGGACAGAGCCACGAGGTGAGGATCGATCGGAGCAAGACCCTGGCCGAGCAGCCGGAGACCGGGCACAACCGCTGGCACGAGGCGATTCCGCCGGTCCTGCGGGTCCGTCCCGGCGACCGGGTCGTCCTGGAGACCCGCGACGCGATCGATGGCCAGATCACGCCGAGCACGACCGCCGCGGACGTCGCGCACACCGACCTGGGCCCGGTCCACCCGCTGACCGGCCCGGTCTACGTCGAGGGGGCCGAGCCCGGCGACCTGCT
>JACCZL010001020.1 GCA_013695975.1 Chloroflexota bacterium | reverse complement strand
GCGTGCGCCCTGACTGCACTGCACGCGAGGCTGGGCGCACGCCGTGCGCCCCTACAGATGGCCCATCTCGGTCGGAGCACGAGGGTGCGCTGACCAAGGGCAAGGAGGAGCGACGATGACGGTAGCGACACCGACGATGACGCTGGAGCAGCAGAAGGCGCACTACGAGGAGCAGGGCTATCTGGTTTTTCCGGAGCTGCTGGACCAGCAGGAGCTGGCGGTGCTGCGGGCGGCGTTGGCCGAGGTCCTGGAGGAGGCCGAGGGGCTGACCGAGACGAACGGGAAGTTTTCGGTGACGCGGGGCGATGACGGGCGCTACTACGTTCGACGGATCTTCAGCCCCTTCGCCCACCACCAGGCGTTTCACGATCTGGTCTTCAACCCGAAGATCCTCGACGTGGTCGAGAACCTGATCGGGCCGAACATCCAGCTCCACCATACCAAGCTCAACCTCAAGCCGCCGAGCAGCCGTGAGGCGCGCTTCGAGTGGCATCAGGACTACCCGTTCTTCCCCCACACCAACTTCGACCTCCTCGCGGTGATGATCTACCTGGACGAGTCGACCGAGGAGAACGGCTGCCTGACGATCGTTCCGGGCAGCCACAACTGGGGGCCGCGCAACCACTTGTTCGCCAAGGACGGCGCCTTTTCGTCCCAGCTCGAAGACAAAACCGTCGTCGAGGATCCGTCCGGTCAGATCAAGGTGCCGGTCCCGGCCGGCGGGATGGAGCTGCACCACTGCAACATGCTCCACAGCTCGACGGCCAACCTCGGCACGAAGCCGCGCAGCGCGATCATCATCCAGTACCGGGCTGCCGACAACGTGGCCATTGGCGGGTCGAACGCGCACGCCGGCAACGGGATGATGGTCCGGGGTGAGAACCCGTACCGCGTACGGATGATGGAGGGCGTCTTCAAGCTGCCGGGCGAGATCAGCGACCCGCTCCAGCGCGACGGGTGAAGACGTATCTCGTTCGGCGGGTGCTCCAGAGCATCCCGACGCTGCTGCTGGTGACGGTGGTCACCTTCTCGATCACGATGCTGCTGCCGGGGGATCCGGCGTTGGCGTTCCTGGGCGAGGCGGCGGCGATGGACAAGGTCGCCTACGAGGCGATGCGGCGGGAGCTGGGCCTGGACCAGCCGGTGCCGGTGCAGTACGCGCTCTGGCTGGGGCGGACCCTCCAGGGAGACCTTGGGCGGTCGGTCCGGACACGAGAGCCAGTTTGGGAGGCCCTCAAGGCCCGTTTTCCGGTGACCCTGCAGTTGACCGTGATGGCGATGGCGATCGGCCTTGCCGTGGCCGTCCCGGTTGGGATCATCTCGGCGATTCGGCCGAACTCGCGACTCGACATGGTGGGCACGATCGCGGCGGTCAGCGGCCTGGCGATCCCATCGTTCTGGCTCGGGATTATGCTGATCTACGTCTTCGCCCTCTGGCTGGGCTGGCTGCCGCCCTCCGGGTACGCCGCGCCCTCGACGGGGTTGGGCCAGAACCTGCAGCTCATGCTCCTGCCGGCCCTGGCGTTGGGAACGGAGCAGGCGGCGGTCATCATGCGGCAGGTCCGGTCGGCGCTGCTCGAGGTGCTCCATCAGGAGTACATCGTGACCGCCTGGGCCAAGGGCCTCCGCGAAGCCCCGATCGTCGCCCGCCACGCCCTGCGGAACGCTCTGATCCCGGTCGTCACGATCATCGGCCTCCAGACCGGGCGGCTGTTCGGCGGGGCAGTCGTGGTCGAGACGATCTTCGCCCTGCCGGGGTTGGGCCGCCTGGCCGCCGACTCGATCTTCTTTCGCGACTTTCCGTCCCTCCAGGGCGTGGTGCTGATTCTGGCGGTCGCGGTGTTCCTCAGCAACCTCCTGACCGACGTGCTCTACTCGTACCTCGACCCGCGCATTCGGTACGCCTGAGTGGGGGCGGGTGACGTAGGGTAAGCATGGAGAGCGTCGCGACCGTTCGCCCGACGGTCGGGGGGCCGATCGTGGGCTCCCGGAGCGATCTGGGCGTGTTCGTCCGGCGGGTGCTCCGCACCCGAGGGGCCGGCTTCGGGCTGGTCGTCACGCTGCTCACCATTTTCCTGGCCCTGACCGCGGACGTGGTGAGCCCCTACAGCCCGGCCGTACAGGACTACACGGCGATTCTGAGCAACCCTACCCTCGAGCACCCGATGGGGACCGACAACCTCGGCCGCGACAACCTCAGTCGGATCATCCACGGGACGCGAGTGTCGATCCAGGCGGGACTGGTGTCGGTCGGCTTCGCGACGATCGTCGGGACGCTGATGGGCCTGGCGGCCGGCTACTGGCGAGGCTGGGTCGACGACCTGCTGATGCGCCTGTCGGATGCGCTCTGGTCGTTCCCGGGGATCGTCCTCGCCCTGGCGATCGCGGCGGCGCTCGGGCCGGGGCTCGGCAACGCGATGATCGCGATCGGGATCGTCTTCACCCCAGTCTTCGCGCGGCTCGTCCGCGGCTCGGCGCTCTCGGTGCGGGAACGGGACTTCGTCCTGGCTGCGCGGGTGCTGGGGGCCGGCGATGGGCGGATCATGTGGTCGCACGTTTTGCCGAACGTCCTGGCGCCGGTGATCGTCCAGGCGTCGTTGATGGTGGCGCTGGCGATCATCGTCGAGGCGACGCTGAGCTTCCTGGGTCTCGGGGTGCAGCCACCGACGCCAAGCTGGGGGTCGATGCTCCGCTCGGCCTACCAGTACATGCAGGTCGCGCCCTGGCTCTCATTCTTCCCCGGCGCGGCGATCTTCCTGACCGTCCTGGGCCTGAACCTCCTCGGCGACGGCTTCAGGCGCGCCCTCGACCCCCGCCTCCGCGAACGCGGCGAGTCGTAGGAGCGGGCCTCTGACGTACGGTCTGCCACGTCCTGCAGATCGGCCCGGCCCGTCGGCGATCACATGCTGTGGCCGCTTGACGGTGGGCGGATGGTGACCGGGCGGCAGGGTGAGGGTCACGGCGAAGATGGCGTAGAGTAGCGGGCGGCCGAAGACGTTGAGACCGCCGAGGCCGATCTCGCCGGTGAACCAGCTCACCGCGGTCAGGTTGTGGAGGGTGAGTGACCAGTTGATGACCGTGACGGTGAGGAGGACGTAGCCGAGATACAGGAAGACCCGGCTGACGCGCGGCAGGGTCGGCGACGTCGCGTTGGCCCATGCGCCGACCGTCACCGCGTCCCAGACGATGCCGAAGGCGATGAAGCCGATCCCGGCGAAGCCGAGGAACGGGCTGAACGGGTTGGAGATGAAGTCGGTCTGACGGAGAAGCGCCGTCACCAGCACGACGAAGAGGAGCCGATTGACCCTCGCCGAGGTCAGCCGCCCGCGAACCAGCCAGAAAAGCGCGATCAGGCTAAACAGGACTAGCCACCAGAAATCGACCGGCGTGCCGGGCCCGACGGAGTAGAAGCGGCCGAGGGGAGCGTCGGCGGCGGTGAGCGCGGACCTTACGTCGAGCAGCCCGAAGATGCCCAGGTAGAGGGCGAGGGGACGATGGCCGCGACGGCTCAGCGCGACGGCCGCCGCCAGCGCGAGCCCGTCGACGAAGAGGCGCCAGCCGAGGTTTGCCGACCGGCTGTTGGCCCAGGCGGTAATCGCCGAGATCTGCGCATACACATCCCGAGCGGCGTCGTAGCCCAGGACGACGATGACGGCGACGGCGACTTCGGTGAGGACGAAGACGAGCAAGTTGAGAGCAAGCCAGGCGACGATCAAGGGGAGGGCATGCCTGCCGGCGGCCGCCGTGAGCGCCTCCGCGGAGGGGGGAAACGTGTCGCGGGCGCCGGGTCGTCCGACGACCAGCCACCAGACCAGGCCCACGCTCAGCGGCACGGCGAGTCCGCCGACGAGGGGCAGGATCTCCACCTCGAGCGAGCTTCGGCTGGCCCGCTCGACCGTCTCGAGGACGGCCTCGCGCAAACGCCAGCCGAGCAGCAGGAGCAGCAGCGACGGTGGCGCCCAGCTCGGCAAGCGGCGCTCGGCGATCGCGACCGTCCAGCCGGCGGCCCGCCGCGTGAAATCGGCGATGTTGAAGCCCGCCCGCAGCAGAAGCGGGAAGGTCAGGGCCGACAGATTCTGGACGCTGGCTGCGAGGCTGGCGAGAACCGTCGGGATGCCGCTCGACCGCCACGTTTCGACGCCCAGCGCTTGCATCTGCACGAAGGTCAGCCCGACGAGCGGCAACAAAACAACGAAGTCGAGCGTCGGGCGGGCCGGTCCCCGCCAGCGGAGGGCGAAGAAGAGCGGCACGGCGGCCAGCGTCGCCCAGCCGATCATCATCGCGCCGCGGTCTGCCAGACCGGCCTGACTGCTCCAGCCGAGCGCCGACAGGGAGTAGAGCGTGAGGATGGCCAGGCGGATCGCCCAATGCCCGTGGAGGGCGCCCACCAGGGCGAACGTCCAGGCAACCGAGAGCAGGAACAGCGTCGCCGGTGCCAGCGAGGCCGGCAGCATCGTCCCGCGTCCGGCGACGCCCCTGACCAGCGGCAGGAGCCGAGACTCGGCCCGCCAGACGTCGTTGAACAGCAGCGCGCCCACCATCAGCATGAGTAGCCCAAAGCCCAGCAAGACCAGGCCGCGGGTGACCCGCGAGAGTCCGTCCAGACGGATCAGGCCCGCGCGGACGTCGGCCCAGACGAAGTCACGGACCGCTCCGGTGGAAAAGGCCCAGAGCAGGCCGATCGCCCCGATCAAGATGGCGGGGGCGGGGCGCAGGCGCCGGAGGCCCAGGTTCTTCATCCGTCACCGACCGTGCCAGGCGACCGACCGATACGCCGCCCGGCTCACCTTGGCGCCTCGAGGCCGAGGGTCACCAGGCCGAGCGGGACGATGATCGTGTCGCCGATCCTGGCCGGCCGATGCCAGGCGCCAGCCCCGGCGAGATTCAGCTCGAGCGCGCTGAAGCGAGCGATCGGGAGGCCGGTGTGGGCGTCGAGAGCGAGGACCCAGCCGTTCTCGAGCACGAGCCAGACTCGCCCCCCTTCGACCGCGATGCCGCCGAAGCGGCCGTCCTCGGGCTCGTGCCGCCAGCGCTCGGCACCGCTCGCCGCGTCCAATCCGAGCACGGCGCCGGTGGATGTGGGGACGACGACGGTTTCACCATCCGACTAGAGACGTTCGGCGAAGTGGATGGAGTCGGCGCCCAGCTCAGCCTGCCAGCGCAGACGACCATCAGCGCTGCCGAGCGCGACGACCGCACCGCCACCGCTCCGCGAGCTGGTGCCCACGAAGAGGGTGTCGCCGGCTGGGCTGAGGGTCGGGGCTCCCAGCGTCACCTCTGCGAGAGCGGCCTGCCAGGTTGGCCGGCCGCTCGCCAGCTCGAGCGCAGCCGGCGGCGTGCTGACGTAGACCCGATCGGCGTGGATCACCGCGCCACCGGCGAAGGAGGCGGCTCCCACCGGCGCCTCCCAGCGGAGTGAGCCGTCCGCCAGGTCGAGCGCGTACAGCACGCCGGTCGGCGGACCGCCGGCGGCCTGCGTCAGCGTGAGCCAGAGGACGTGATCTCCGGCCGCGGTCGGCGGATGGAGCGCGAGCCCTTGACCGCCGAACTGCCAGAGCGCCGCGCCATCGGGCAGGCGCATCGCGTGCAACTGGTTGCCCACCACGGCCAGGAGGGTGCCCTCCGCCACGACCGGATCGGGCGTGCCCAGGCGCTGCTCGGGCCCATCAGCGGCGCCGGCCGGCGCACCGATGGTGCCTCCACGCGCCCCTCGGCCGGTCGCCGGGTCGATCAAGTAGAAGTTGCGGGCGAGATCGACCAGGACGGCCGTGCCGTCGTAGTCAGCGGCGGTGCGGAACACGAAGTTCCGGCCCAGCAGCGGGTCGGATGCCTGGAGGACCCAGGCCGCCCGAAGCGGGGTCGAAGCGGCGAACCCGCTCGACGCGCCGAGTCGCCGCACGACGCCCCCGTCGTCGATCAGCCAGATGGCGCCGCCTCCGAGGGTCGGGCCGAGGACGAAGCTCGGGGCGGGGTCGGTCGGGCTGCTGACCTCGGCGGCCGCCCATCGACCCTGGGGGGCGCC
The DNA here is from genome assembly GCA_013695975.1 of Chloroflexota bacterium. Taxonomy (GTDB): domain Bacteria; phylum Chloroflexota; class UBA6077; order UBA6077; family JACCZL01; genus JACCZL01. Next base: position 5,628 of record JACCZL010001020.1, on the reverse strand, counting down.
GTCGAGGGCGCTCAGGCGCCAGATCTCCCCGTCCTTGCCGGCTACCAGGAGCGTCTCGTCGAGGACGATCGGCGGACCGACGTAGCTCCGCTCGGCCGTCGTCCAGAGGCGGCGTCCAGCCTGCCGATCGAGCGCCGTCACGGCCCCGCCCCCGTCGACGATGAACAGCCGCTTGGCCCCGATCGCGGGTTGGGTTCGGAGGATCTCGTTCGGCCCGCTGACACCAATGGTCCAGGACACCTCGCCTGTCGCCGCGTCGAGGGCCGCCAGGGTACCGTCGCGGCTGGCGACGTACACCGTTGCGTCGGCGGCGACGATCGGGGCCTCGATGGCGCGGCCGGCCGAATAGAGCCAGCGCTGCTCGCCGGTCCGTGGGTCAAGCGCGCGGGCCCCGCCGTCGTCGGAGCCGATCACGATGAAGGCCTGCTCCGCGGTCTCGGACGGGTCGCCCACGAGCACCGGGGACGACACGACCGCGCCACCGGTTTTCTCGCGCCAGCGCAACGCTCCCGTCTCGGCGTCGAGGCCATAGACGTCGCGGTCCTCGCTCCCGAAGATGCCGAACCTTCAGGCAGTCATCGAACGGGCCGGACCTCCCCGCCTCGAGCACCTGCCCGCGGACGGCGTAGGCGTCCGTGCCGCCGAGGGTGCCCTCGCTCGCCCACTCGCGGCCCAGCTCCAGGTCGGCTGGCAGCACCAGGACCGGCGGGTCGAACACGGTCTCCCGATGGGTGGCGGCATCGTAGTGGCCGACCAGCAGCTCGCCGCGCGCTTCTCGAAGCAGCACGTCGCTGCTGCTCTTGGCGCGACCGCGTGCAGGCAGCTCGCGGCTCCTCGACTCGCGGATTTGGACCGGGGCCAGCCGTGTGGTCAGCTCCGCGATCGGGAAGCTCGTCTCGTCTGGCCGTCGGTAGAACTGGAGGATCGCACCCGCGAAGGCCCCGCGCAGGTCGTTGTAGATCGCCGCCGACGGCACGAATGCCGCGTTGCGGCTCTCCCACGCCTGCAGCTCGTCGCCGGGGTCGTAGCGGGCGAGCAGGGTCGCCGCGCCGTCGCGGATCGGCGCGTAGCGAGCCAAGGCCGAGCCACCCGGAGCCGGGCTTGGCCGCCAGGGCCAGGCGAAGGCGACCGCCACGGCCGCGACGACAGCGTAGATCAACAGCAGGGCGACGCCGTCCCTCAGGCTCCAGGCGTCCGAACGCCCTGCCATGCGATGCTCCTCCGTCCGCGCGTCCCATCGCGGCCGGACGCGCGGCACGCGAGACGTTGTGCCACAGGCCGGTCGCGCTAGACCAGCGCGCACAACCCGGCAAGTCGCGATTCTATTGTGACTCCCGGTCCATATCCGGGCGGCCGGAGCGTTGATATACTGACGACGGGCCGGGTGTCCGCGCGGGACGCCCCGCCAGGAGCGGCCATGAAGGTGATCCTGACGCAGGACATCAAGGGGACCGGCAAGGCCGGCGAAGTCAAGGACGTGGCCGATGGGTACGCCCGCAACTTCCTGATCCCGCGCAAGCTGGCGGTGGTGGCGACGGCTGGCGCCCTCAAGGGGGTCGAGCAGCGCCAGACCGCTGAGTCGAAGCGCGTTGCGTCGGAGGAGACCGTGGCGCGGGCGCTCGCCGACCGCATTGGAGCCGAGCCGGTCGTCATGACCGCGAAAGTCGGCGACCAGGGTCGGCTGTACGGCTCGATCACCAGTGGCGACATCGCCGAGGCGCTCACCCGCCGTCTGCACGAGCCGATCGACAAGCGGCGGATCGAGCTGCCGGACCCGATCCGCCAGCTCGGCAGCTTCGAGGTCCCGATCCGCCTGCACCGCAACGTCTCGGCGACTCTGACGGTCGACGTCCGGGCCGAAGCGTAGCCCGGCCCGCCTGGAGTTAGGCCGTGGCGATCGAACGCCTGTATCCCGAGGGTGCCGCGGAGCGGCTCCCCCCGCACAACGTCGAGGCCGAGGAAGCCGTCCTCGGCAGCGCCCTGCTCGACCGCGAAGTGGTCGGACGCGTCGCGGCGTTCCTGGACCCGAAGGACTTCTACCGCGAGCGCAACGGCGCCGTCTACCAGGCCATGCTCGACCTTTACGAGCGCCACGAGCCGGTCGACTACCTGACCGTCATCAGCGAGCTGGACCGGCGCGGCCGACTGCAGGAGGCCGGCGGCGTCGTCTTCCTGTCGGGCCTGCTCGGGGTCGTCCCGACGCCGATTCACGCCGAGCCGTACGCCAAGATCGTGGCCGACAGCGCGTTCATGCGGCGGCTGATCCAGGCCGGCGGTCGGATCGCGGCGCTCGGCTTCCAGAACCAGTTCGACACCGAGGTCGCGCTCGAGAAGAGCGAGCAGATCCTGATCGACGTCGCCAACAAGCAGGCCCATCGGAGCTTTCAGCCGCTGAGCGAGGTCTTGCAGGAGTACCTGGACCAGTTGGCCCTGCTCCAGGAGGGCGAGCAGATCCGCTACGGCGTGCCAAGCGGCTTCGCCGACCTCGACAAGATCACGGCGGGCGGCTTCCAGCGCTCCGACCTGGTCATCCTGGCCGCGCGGCCATCGATGGGAAAAACTTCGTTGGCCATGGGGATCGCGGCGAACGCAGCGCTGAAGTTCAAGGCGACGGTGGCGATCTTTAGTCTGGAGATGTCCAAGGGGCAGTTGGCCGCGCGGCTGCTGGCGACCGAGTCGGGGGTGGACACGACGCGGCTTCGGACGGGGCGGCTTTCGGACGCCGAGAGCCGCAAGCTGGGGCATGCGCTCGGCATGCTGGCCGAAGCCCCGATCTACATCGACGACTCGCCGGGCATCTCGGTCACCAACGTCCGGGCCAAGACCAAACGGCTGGTCCTGGACACGCCGGTCGACCTGGTGATCGTCGACCACCTCCAGCTCATGACGAGCGGTCAGGGCGGCGAGAACCGGGTCCAGGAGATGTCGGAGATCTCGCGCCAGCTCAAGATCCTCGCCCGCGAGCTCAACGTCCCGGTGCTGGCCCTGTCGCAGCTCTCGCGGGCCGTCGAATCACGCTCACCGAAGATCCCGATCCTCTCAGACTTGCGAGAGTCGGGTGCGATCGAGCAAGACGCCGACGTGGTGATCTTCATCTACCGCGACGATTACTACAACAAGGACAGCGAAAAGCAGGGGATCGCCGAGCTCCACGTCGCCAAGCACCGCAACGGGCCGACCGGCCAGGTCTCGCTGCTGTTCAATAGTCGGACCACGAAGTTCCTCGACCTCGAGGTCTATCGGGAGTGACCGTCGTCCGCTTCGCTGGCTTCCCCGATCGGATGGCGTATGTTCCGGTGCCGGCCCAGCTCTTCGGGACGCTGCTCCGCGAGATCGACACGCTCGGGGAGCTCAAAGCGACGCTCCACGTCTGGCGGCTGCTACAAGAGCGGAGCCGTGAGGGGGAGCCGCGCTTCGTCCGACGGTCCGAACTGTTGGCCGATCGGGAGCTACTGCTGGCGCTGCGGGGTGAGGACCCGGCCGGGCCCGAGCAGACGCTGGCGGCGGCCCTGGCACGGGCGACTGAGCGGGGAACCTTGCTCGAGGTCGCCGTTCGCGACGGCGAGCAGGACGAGGCCTGTTACTTGCTGAACACGGCTCGAAATCGACAGGTCGCCGAGGCGATCCGGCTCGGCGAGCGCACGCTCGGGCCGTTCGGCCCGGCCGCCGTCCCGATGGAGGCGGGCAGCTCGGAGGGCGTCCGACCCGGCATCTTCGAGCTGTACGAGCAAAACGTCGGGCTGCTGACGCCGTTGCTGGCTGAGGAGCTGTTCGAGGCCGAGCTGACCTATCCGCCGCTCTGGATCGAAGACGCCTTTCGCGAGGCGGTCGGGCAGAACAAGCGGAGCTGGCGCTACGTCAAGCGCATCCTCGAAAACTGGGCGCTTCGCGGTCGAGGGATGGCGCCGGGGAGGACGAGTGGAGAAGATCGGCGACGCCCTGACCCGCCTGAGGATTCACGGCGATATACTGAAGGCCGCTACGGTCGCCTCGTCCGACCCTGAGTCGGCGGCCGAAGAGGCGGCGGTCGGGGTGGACGGCGCGCCGTCTTGCCCGCGCTGCCGAGGGGCCGGCTTCCTGCGCCGCGACGTTCCGGCTGGGGACCCGGACTTCGGCCGCCTGGTGCCCTGCTCCTGTCGGGCCGACGAGCTTCAGGGGCTGCGACGCCAGCGGCTCGAGCGGCTCAGCAATCTGGGTCCGCTGACCCGCTTGAATTTCGCGAGCCTCCACCCCGAGGGGAGGAGCGCCGATCCGGTTCGGCGGGCGCGATTCCGCGAGACGGTCGAGCGGGCGCGGGCCTTCGCCACTGCCCCGAGTGGCTGGCTGCTGCTGGCCGGCCCGCCAGGCTCCGGGAAGACCCACCTGGCCGCGGCCATTGCAAACGTTCGGTTGACCGCCGGCGAGGCGGTGGTCTTCGTGGTCGTCCCCGACTTGCTGGACCACCTTCGGGCGGCCTTCGCGCCGGCCAGTCCGATCGGGTATGACGAGCTGTTCGAGAGCGTCCGCGAGACCCCGCTGCTGATCCTCGACGACCTGGGGACCCAGAGCGGGACCGCCTGGGCCCGCGAGAAGCTGTTCCAGCTCCTCAACCACCGCTACAACAGCCAGCTCCCGACCGTCGTCACGACCAACGTCCGTCCCGAGGAGCTGGACGAGCGGCTGCGGACGCGGCTGCTCGACCCGACCCTGTCGACGCTCTGCATCGTCGACGACTGGGAGGCCGATGCCCTCCAACGACTCGGCGGGGTGGGCGTTGGCAGGCTGGCCGAGATGACGTTCGACAGCTTCGACCAGCGTGGCATGTCCGTTGACGAGTACCAGCTCGACACCTTGCGGCGGGTGCTGCGACGGGCGCGGGCCTTCGCCGAGGACCCGAGCGGCTGGCTGGTGCTTCAGGGGCTGCCTGGCACGGGCAAGACTCACCTCGCGGCCGCGATCGCGAACGAGCGCGCCGCCGCCGCCCACCCGGCCTACTTCGTCACCGCGCCTGACCTGCTAGACCACCTCCGGGCGGCCTACGCTCCTGACAGCAAGGCCAGTTACGACAAGGTGTTCGAGGCGATTCGGACGACGCCGCTGCTGGTGCTCGACGACCTGGGGGCCCAGAGCGGCACGCCCTGGGCCCAGGAGAAGCTCTTCCAGCTCCTGAACTACCGCTACAACGCGATGCTGCCGACCGTCATCACGACCAACCTGGTGCTGGAGGACCAGGACCCACGGATCCGCTCGCGGATGCTCGATCCGCGGCTGTCCGACGTCCAGACCCTCGAGGTTCCGCCCTACCGCCTCGAGCAGGCCGGGCCTCGACGGACGAGCAACACGCGCGAGAGCCCGCCCCGCTCACGGCGGTGACCCGGCCGGGCGCGGCATCCTCGGCGCTGATCTCGGGGGCCTTGCGGGCCTGACGGATGCACGCCATCCACGTCGCCGACGAGGTCCGCGCCGCGCTCGAGTCGGGCCGGGCGGTCGTGGCGCTTGAATCGACGCTGATCTCGCACGGGCTGCCGCGACCGCGCAATCTCGAAGTGGCCCGACGGCTCGAAGCGTTCGTCCGCGAGGGCGGGGGCGTGCCGGCGACGATCGGCGTGATCGCGGGCCGGCCGACGGTTGGGCTGAGCCACGAAGAGC
>JACCZL010001011.1 GCA_013695975.1 Chloroflexota bacterium | reverse complement strand
GGCAACGCCCAGGTGATCGCCGGCGCCCAGAACTGGCAGACCCGCGTCTAGGGCGTGCGGAGCGAGTACCAACAGCTCCAGAACTGGCAGCTTGCCGAGGGCGGGTTCTTCGGTCCGCAAGAAGACGCCGAGGCGCGGAACGTGGCCCTGATCGGTCAGACCGTCGCCCGCAACCTGTTTCCCGGCTTCGCGAACGGCCAGCCGGTGATCGGGGAGCTGATCCGCATCCGCAACGTCCCGTTCACGATCGCCGGCGTGCTCGCCGCCAAAGGGGCCGGGGCCGGCGGCGACCAGGATGACACGATCCTGATACCGTTCGAGACCGGCCAGGTGAGGATGTTCGGGCCGAGCGCCCTCAACTCGATCTCGGTCCAGGCCGCCGATGCCGAGCAGATGGCCGCGACGAGCGAGCAGATCACCCGCCTGCTCCGCGAGCGCCACCGCCTACGGGCCGTCGTGGCGGACGACTTCACGATCCGCAACAACAACGACCTCCTCCAGACGGTCCAGGGCGTCAGCGAGACGATGACCCTGCTGCTCGGCGGCGTGGCGGCGGTCTCGCTGCTGGTCGGTGGTATCGGGATCATGAACATCATGCTCGTCTCGGTCACCGAGCGCACCCGCGAGATCGGGATTCGGATGGCGATTGGCGCTCGCGGGAGCGACATCCTGGCCCAGTTCCTGACCGAGGCGCTGGTCCTGTCGCTGATCGGCGGCCTGATCGGCATCGCCTGCGGCGTCGCCATCGCGGTCGGCCTGTCCCAACTGGGGAACTGGGCGACGTCGATCCCGCTCGCCGCCATCGGCGTCGCCTTCGGCTTCTCAGCCCTGGTCGGCATCTTCTTCGGCATCTACCCGGCCCGCAAGGCCTCCCGCCTCGACCCCATCGAGGCGCTGCGGTACCAGTGACCAGGCTTGCCTGCTGTCTCGCGCTGGTCCTCCTGCTGGCCAACGCCGTGGCGGCCTCGGCTCCGGAGCCTGCCGCGATCAGCAGCGTCGGCGCCGAGGCCTACGCCCTGGCTGTTGGGACCCCGCCAGAGCCCCTGCTCGGCTCCCCGCGACTGGTCCTGCCGCCCGAGGGCGGCGCCCTGGTCGAGACCTCGGCCGGGCTGGACGTCATGACCGGCGGGGGCCTGACGACGGCCGACCAGCTCGCGGCGACGCTCGAGGGAACGGTGCGCACCGATGGCGGGGCCGTCACCAGCACCGCCACGGTCGGCTTCGTCGAGCTGTTCGACGGCGTGGTCCGTGCGACCAACATCCTGGTGGTGGCGACGTCGACGCGGGAAGGCGGGCGCGCCTCCTCGGTCGGGAGCACCAGCTTCGGCAGCCTGCTCGTGGCCGGCCTGAGCTACCCAAATCCACGCCCGAACGAGCGGGTCGAGCTGCCCAACCTCGGCTTCGTCGTGCTCAACGAGCAGCTCGTCGGCGGCGACGGGATCGAGACATCCTCGACGGTCGTCCGCGCCCTCCGACTTCGGGTGACCGAGCCGAACGTCCAGGACGTCCCACCCGGCACCGAATTCGTCGTCGCGAGCGCCGCCAGCGGCATTCCGGAGGTCGCGGCCGTCACAGCGGTCGTCCCTGCGCCGCTCGCGTCCGACTCATCGCTGCCCTCCGTCGCGATCAGCACCCGCGCCCCGATCGACACGACGATCGACCAGGGCGGCGGCGTCGAGCCCCTGGACTTCGACAACGGCGACAACGACGGCGGCGACAATGACAACGACGCGTCCGACGCCGACAACGGCGGCACGACCACGACAGCGGGCGGATCGAGCGGCGGGAGTCAACGCGTCGTCGTGACCGTCGTCGTCGTCGTCGCGACGCCCACCACGCCGACACCGACCGCGACCCCGAGCCGGGGGGCCACCGCGACTCGGACGGCAACGCCGACGCCGCGGCGATAGCTCGCGACGGCGGGCCCATCGCCGCGGCTCAAGGCTGTGTGTCGAAATCAACGAGCGCCTCGCGATGTCCACAGTGACCGCAACCTCATGCGTCGCTCAGCGAACTGTATTCAGGAGTCAGGTAGCGCCTCGCCCCATGACGGACGTGCAGCACCCGCACCTGGCTGCCGTCCACCGTGAATAGGACCCGATAGTCGCCATAAAGGAGCTGACGGATCACTTCCTGGAACGCGTCATGCTCCGGTGCCAGCGGACACCGCTCAGGGAAGCGGCTGAGCGTCTGAATAGCGCGGGATGCCCCGTCGAGCCACCGAGCCGCGCTACCCGGCGACCGCTCCGCGATCCAGCGGTAAGCCGCATCCAGATCCTCCGCCGCTGGCGGCTGGATCTGGACGCGGTAGGTCATGCGTCCTGCTGAATCTCGTATCTCGATCGAAGCTCCGCGAAGATGTCCTCGACCGAACGGCCCTCACCGCGGGTGACCGATTCGAGCCCACGACGAATCCCTGCTATGGCCTCGGCTCGATCGACGAGGTCCAGGAGCTTCTGATACGACTCCGCATCCTGGACGACCACCGCGGCCTTGCCGTTCACGGTCAGGATCTGAGGTCGGCCGGTCTCCTTGAGCTGCGCGACGAGCTCGGCAGTGTGGCGCTTGAAGTCCGTGAGCGAACGGATATCCGCGAGATGGATCACGACTCCTCCTCTGAGGCATCGATGGAGCATTCAATTCGATGCTATCAGGCACGCACCAAGACCGGCAACACGGAGCCGGGCATTCACCCGGCCTCGTATTCATGCGCCTCAGCGCGCCGCCTCAGCCCGGCGGATCGCCTGCCAGAGCTTCTCCGACGTCAGGGGCATGTTCAGGTCGCGGATGCCGAGCGGGGAGAGGGCGTCGAGGACGGCGTTGACGATCGCGGGCGGGGCGCTGACGCAGCCGGACTCGCCGACGCCTTTGGCGCCGAGGGGGTTGATGGGTGAGGGGGTCTCGGTCAGATCGAGCTCGTAGTCCGGGACCATGCCGGCGGTCGGAACGGCGTAGTCGAGGAGGGTGGCGGTCAGGAGCTGGCCGTCGTCGTCCCAGGCGACCTGCTCGTAGAGCGCCTCCCCGATGCCCTGGGTCAGGCCGCCGGCGATCTGGCCGTCGACGATCAGCGGGTTGACGACCGTCCCGATGTCGTCGACGGCGACCAGCCGCTCGAGACGGACCCGCCCGGTCTCAGGGTCGACGCGGACTACGGCGATGGCCGCGCCAAAGGGGATAGCGTTGCCATCGGCCTCGAAACGATCCTCGTCGCGCAGGCCGCGCTCGTCCGGTGCCAACCCGACACTCTCGCGGGCCGCCGCGGCGATCTCGATGAGCTCGACCCGTCGCTCCGGCGCCCCGCGGACCTCGACACCGCCCCGCGCGTACACCAGGTCGTCTACCGAGACCTCGAGGAGACCGGCCGCGACCTGGACCGCCTTTTCCTTGACGCCATCGCTGGCGCGGGCCATCGCGCTGCCGCCCACCACCATGCTGCGGCTGCCGCCGGTCCCGCCGCCCATCGGGGTCTCGGCGGTGTCGCCATGGAGGATCTTGACCCGCTCGAACGGGACCTCGAGCCGATCGGCGACCACCTGAGCGAAGCTAGTCTCGTGGCCCTGGCCGTGCGACGACGAACCGGTCCGGGCCACTACGGTCCCGTCCGGGTCGATCTCGACGCTGCCGAACTCGAAGCCCTGACCACTGACTTCGATGGTGGTGGCGAGCCCGATCCCCACCAGGTCGCCGCGCTCGCGCGCCCGTCGCTGCTCCTCGCGGAGGCGGTCGTAGCCGGCGATCTCGAGAGCGCGGCCGAGCGCTAGCTCGTAGTTGCCGCTGTCGTAAACCGAGCCGACCGGCGTGGTGTAGGGAAACTGGTCTGGACGGATGAAGTTGCGCCGGCGGACGTCGACCGGGTCGAGGCCGAGGCTCCGAGCGACCTCCTCGATCGCACGCTCGGCGACGAAGGCGGCCTCGGGGCGTCCGGCCCCACGGTATGGCCCGGTCGGCGCGGTGTTGGTGTAGACGCCGACTGCCTCGGCTCGGAAGGCGGGGATGCGGTAGGCGCCAGTCGCGAAGTCGGTCACCCGCAGCGGGGGCGCGGCGACCGGGTGCATCAACACGCCGCCGATGTTGTGGACCGTCCGAACCCGTAAGCCGGTCACGATCCCGTCGTTTCCGAACGCCATCTCGACCCGGTTGACCTGGTCCCGCCCCTGGAGCGTGAGCTGGAAGTCTTCCATACGGGTCGAGACCCAGCGGACCGGCACGCCCAACTCCATCGCCAGCAGGGCGACGGTCAGCTCGTCCGGGTAGAGCGCGCTCTTGGATCCAAAGGCGCCGCCCACGTCCGGAGCGATCACCCGGATGGACCCTTCTGGCCGCCCGAGCGCGACGCTCAGCATGTTGCGGGTCAAGAACGGCGACTGGGTCGAGCGCCAAACGGTCAGCAGATCGGCGGCCCGATCGTAAATGGCCAGGATCCCGCGCGGCTCCATCGGGACCTGAGCCAGGCGGCTGTGGACCAGCCGCAGCGACAGGGTGTGCTCGGCGTTCGCAAACGCACCGTCGACGTCGCCGCCCTCCTTGGCGACCCGGTAGGCGACGTTGCTGCCGAGCTCGGGATACAGGATCGGCGCGTCGGGCTCCAGCGCCCGCTCGGCGTCGATCACGACCGGCAGTGGCTCATAGTCGACGGCGACCAGCTCCGCCGCGTCGCGCGCCTGGTAGCGGTCGCTCGCCACCACGACCGCCACCGGGTACCCCACCAGCGTGGCGACGTCGTGCGCCAGCGGCGGCAACGGCGACAAGTGCTTGTCCTCGATCGCGACTCGATTCGGCAGGCGAGGCGTGTCGACCAGGCGGGATCCGTCCCAGGCCGCCAGCACGCCCGGCGCCTCTCGCGCGGCCGCGAGATCGACCCGCGTGATCCGGGCGTGGGCGTAGGGGCTGCGCACGAACGCCGCTTCCACGGTGCCGGGCAGGTGCAGGTCGTCGACGTACTGGCCCTCGCCCCGCACGAGCCGCGGGTCCTCTACGCGCTTGCGGTGCGCCCCGACTTCTCGTTGAGCAATCACGTCCCTGCATCCTCCGCATGATTGGCGCCTGACTGGTTCTGACGCGGATTCCAATCATGCCACAGTTACACGGGCGGAGCCGCCGGCTCGATCGCGACGATCGGCCAGAGCGGCATAATGACGAGTGAAGCGCGAAGGGTCCGGCGATGAAAGTCACTGAGTTTTCGGTCCGCAACCCGTTGGTGGTGCTGGCCGTCACGGTCACGATCGGCTTGTTCGGGATGCTGGCCTACGCCAGCCTCGGGGTGGCGATCACGCCGAACGTCAATTTTCCGGGCGTCGTGGTCGTCACCGTCTATCCGGGCGCCGATCCCGAGACCGTTGAGAGCAACGTCACCCGGCCGATCGAAGACGCGGTCGCCACGCTCCAGAACATCGACACCAACGGCCTGACCTCGACCTCCGGCCAGGGCGTCTCGATCGTCACCGTCCAGTTCACTTCGGCCGCCAACGCCGACCTCGTTTCGGTCGACGTCGAGCGGGTGGTCAACGGCGTCCGCAGCCGCCTCCCACTGGACGTCGAGGCGCCGACGGTGACCAAGATCGACATCAATGCCCAGGGCGTCGCGACGGTCGTCTTCTCGGGGCAGCAGCCATTGACCGTCTTGCAGGACGTAGCCGAGAACGTCGTTCAGCGCGAATTCAATGCCATCCCCGGCGTCGGCAGCACCAATATCCGCTCGGGAATCACCCGCGAGATCCAGGTCCTGGTCGACGAGGCCAACCTGCGCGCTCGCGGGCTCTCGATCACCAACGTCATCGGGGCCGTCCAGACCCAGCAGCTCGAGGTGCCGGCCGGCTCGATCACCCTGGATGGCCGCGACTACAGCGTCTACTTCGACTCGCTGGCCAACTCGCCCCAGCAGCTCCAAAACCTGATCGTCCTCCAGACCCCCAACGGCGCGATCTACCTGCGCGACGTCGCCAGGATCGAGGACACCTACCGCAAGCGCAACGCGATCGTGCGGGTCAACGGCCAGGAGGGTCTGGCGCTGGTGGTGGTCAAGCTGCCCAGCGCCAACACCCTCAGCGTGGTCGACGGGGTCAAGCAGGCCATCGAGCGCCTCCAGCCACGGCTGCCGGCCAACACCCGCCTCGACGTGGTCGTCGATGCCTCGACGTACACCGCGCGGTCCTATAACACGGTCCGCAACGCCCTGCTCGAGGCCATGCTCTTCACTGGCCTGATCCTGCTCCTGTTCCTGCACACTTGGCGCAGCACCCTGATCGTGCTGGTCTCGATCCCGACCTCACTGCTGGCCACCCTGATCATGATGACCGTGCTGAACTACAACCTGAACCTGATGACGATGATGGCCCTCACCCTCAGCGTCGGCATCCTGGTCGACGACAGCATCGTCGTCCTGGAGAACATCTACCGCCACCTCGACCTGGGCAAGTCGCCGTACGCCGCCGCGATCGACGGCCGCGCCGAAATCAGCCTGGCCGCGATCACGATCACCTTCGTCGACGTCGTGGTCTACGTCCCGATCGCGGTGATGGTCAGCGGCATCTCGGCCCAGTTTCTGCGCCCATTCGCCCTGACGATCGCCGTCGCGACGCTGGCCTCACTGATCGTCTCGTTTACCCTGACCCCGCTCCTGGCCAGCCGCTTCCTCGGGCAGGGGCAGGGGAGCGGCCGATCCCTGATGGCCCGCTTCGGCCGCGCCTGGGACCGTGGCTTCATCTTTCTCGAGCGCCGCTACGAGGACCTCCTGCGGCCGTCGCTACGGCACCGCTGGCTGGTGATCACGGTCGGGCTGGCGAGCTTTGCCTTCGGCATCTCGCTCTGGCTCATGGGCCTGATCGGCTCCGACTTCTTCCCGAGCGGCGATCAGAGCGAGGTGGACATCACCTTGACGATGCCGGCCTCGACATCGCTCGAAGCGACCAACCGCGCCGTGCTCCAGATGGAGCAGCTTCTGGGCGGCTATCACGAGGTGCGGACCGTCTACTCGGTTATCGGCCAGGTGAGCGGCGCGGGGCCGGGCAGTAGCAGCAACGCCGGCAACCAGGCCCAGATCACGGCCCTGCTGGTCCCGCCTCACGACCGCGGCCAGTCCTCCCAGCAGCTCGGCGCGGAGCTCCGCCAGGTCTTCACCGGCGCCCTCCCGACCGCCAGGATCCAGATTGGAGTGCCCAACGCCTTTGGCTTCGGCGGCTTCGGTGGCCAGCCGATCCAGGTCCAGGTCCAAGGGAGCGACGCCCAAGCGCTGAACCAGCTCGCCGCCCGGGTCGAGCAGGCCGTCCGCGGCGTGCCCGGCGCGGTCGGGGTGCGGAGCAGCAACGACAACATCCAGACCCAGCTCCGGGCCACGATCGACTGGCCGCGGGCGGCCGACCTCGGGGTCACCGCCCAGAACGCCGGCAACGCCCTCCGCGCGGCGATCGACGGGTACCGGTCCAACGCGACCCAGCTCCGCCAGCCCGGTCGTACCGCTGTCGACATCCGCATCCTGAGCGCCAACGCCGCCACGGCCAGCATCCAGGACATCGCGACCCTACCGGTCTCCGGCGCCAATGGGGTCGTCCAGCTCGGCCAGTTCACCGAGATCCGCCAGCTCCAGATCCCGACCTCGATCCGGCACGTCAACCGCCTGCGGAGCGTGACGATCGGCGCGGAGCCGGGCGAGGGCGTGCTGGTCGGCAACCTCCAGACGGCGCTCCAGGCGCGGCTGGCGCAGGTGCAGCTGCCGGCGGGCTACGCGGTCACGTACGGCGGGCAGGGCGCGCAGGGGGGCACGGCGTTCCGCGACATCTTCACGGCGCTGGGCGTGGCAATTTTGCTGATGTACATGCTGATGATGATGCTGTTCGGGTCGCTGGTGCTGCCGCTGGCGGTGCTGATGTCGCTGCCGCTGGCGCTGGTGGGGGCGTTCGGGGCGATGGCGCTGACGGGGACGCCGCTGACCTTGTTCGCGTTGCTGGGG
>JACCZL010001006.1 GCA_013695975.1 Chloroflexota bacterium | reverse complement strand
GGACCGGCGCGCGAGGGGCGATCGTCGGGACGGCGATCTACACCGGCGCCGTCGACCTGGCCAAGGCCATCGAGCTCTGTTCGGCATGCTGACGAAGCGGATCATCCCCTGCCTCGACGTCGACGCTGGTCGGGTGGTCAAGGGCGTGACGTTCACGTCCCTGCGCGACGCCGGCGATCCAGTCGAGCTGGCGGCCCTCTACAACCGCGAGGGGGCGGACGAGCTCGTCTTCTACGACATCACGGCCTCGGCTCAGGCGCGGGGGATCATCCTCGACGTGGTCCGCCGCACGGCCGAGGCCGTCTTCATCCCGCTGACCGTCGGCGGCGGCGTCCGCACCGCCGAGGAGGTTTATCGGATGCTCCGCGCGGGGGCCGACAAGGTCTCGCTCAACTCCGCCGCCGTCGAGCGACCGGAGCTGATCCGCGAGGCGGCCGACTGGTTCGGGAGCCAGTGCATCGTCCTGTCGATGGACATCCGCTGGAACGGCCGGTTCTACGAAATCGTCACCCACGGCGGTCGCCGCGAGACCGGGCTCGACGCGATCGACTGGGCCCGGCGGGGCGCTGAGCTCGGAGCCGGCGAGCTGGTCGTCAACGCCATCGACGCCGACGGCACACGCGATGGCTACGAGCTGCGCCTCACCCGGCTGGTCGCGGATGCGGTCCCAATCCCGGTGATTGCGAGCGGCGGGGCCGGCGCACCCGAGCACATGCTCGACGTTTTGACCGAAGCCAGGGCCGACGCGGCCCTCGCCGCGAGCATCTTCCACTGGGGTACCGTCCGGATCGGCGATGCGAAAGCCTACCTCCACGGGCGCGGCGTCCCGGTCCGCCTGGCGCGGTCAGTCGAGAGGGCCACGGCATGAGCAAGGACGCCGCTGCAGCAGGGTCGACGATGCGGCCGGCTTTCGACCGACACGCGCTGATCCCGGCGATCGTCCAGGATGCCCGCACTGGCCGCGTCTTGATGCTCGGCTACATGAACGAGGAGTCGTTTGGGCGGACCGTCGCCGATCGAGAGGCCTGGTTTTGGAGTCGGAGCCGCCGCCGCCTCTGGCGCAAGGGCGAAACCTCTGGCAACGTCCTGCGGGTTCGCGACGTGCGGCTCGACTGCGACAGCGACACGATCCTGGTCCTGGCTGACCCGGCCGGCCCGACCTGCCACACGGGCGCCACGAGCTGCTTCACTGCCGAGGGGTCGACGGGGGACGAGACCTCGGCGCCTTTCGAGGCATCCGACGAGCTGTTCGAGGTGGTCCGCCGTCGGCTGACCGAGCGTTCGGAAGGCTCCTACGTCGCGAAGCTGGCGGCCGGCGGCGTCGAGCGCATGGCGAAGAAGGTCGGCGAGGAAGCCACCGAGGTCGTGATCGCCGCTATGAAAGGTGACCGCGACGAGCTGGCTCGCGAGATGGCCGACCTCTGGTTCCACACCTACCTGGTCCTCGCCGACGCCGGCCTGACCCCCGAGGATGTCTGGGCCGAACTGGCGCGACGGCGCCGGTAGGAGCGGGGAGAAAGGCGGGGAGACCCCGCCCCTACGCGCTTGCGAGCTCCAGGCGGTGCATCTCCTCGAAGGCGGCGACGGCGACCTCGATCATGTCGGGCTCGGGGTAGCGAGTCGTCAGCTTCTGGAGGGAGAGACCAGGCGCGACGATCAGCTTGACCAGCGGGTGGCCGGCGTGAGCGCCGCCGAACCTCAACGCCTCGTAGGCGATGCCGGCGATCAGCGGAATGCCGAGGATGCGGGACAGGATCCGGATCGGCCAGTCGGGGCTCCCGAGCGTGGCGAAGAGGACGATCGACACGGCGACGACGAGCAGCAAAAAGGCTGTCCCGCAGCGCGGATGGGCCGGAGGATAGCGCTGGATGTGCTCGACGTCGAGTGGATCGCCGGCCTCGAAGGCATGGATCGTCATGTGCTCGGCGCCGTGGTAGGCGAAGACTCGCCTGATCTCCGGGACGTGGCCGATCGCCCAGATGTAGCCGACGAGCAGGCCCAGTCGGAGGACGCCTTCGACCACGTTGGCCAGCAGGCTGCTGGGGATCGCCCACTCGACCAGGCCGGCCGCCCCAAGCGGGAGGAGGAAGAAGACGCCGATGCCGATGGTCATCGACAGGGCGACCGTCCCCCATTTGAGAGGACGGTCGAGCTGCGCTTGTTCCCCCTCGTCACCTTCCTGGGCGACATCAGCGGAGAACATCAGGGCCTTCATCCCGAGACCAAGGGTGTCCCACAGCAGGATCAGGCCGCGCAGGAAGGGGGTCCGGCTGACCCAGCCGCCATAGAGGTGGACTGGGAGTCGCTCCGAGCGGACGACGATCCGCGAGCTCGGGGCCCGCACGGCGACCGCCGCGAAACGCCGCCCCCGCATCAGCACCCCCTCGAGGACCGCCTGGCCCCCGTAGGTGGGTAAGGGGTGCTGGGTGTTAGCTATCTGGTTTTCTTTTCGGCCCGCCGACGGAAACGCTCGACCTGACCAGCGGTGTCGACGAGGCGCTGCTCGCCGGTGAAGAAGGGGTGGCAGCGCGAGCAGATGTCGAGGCGCATGCGGGGCTTGGTCGAGCGCGTCTCGAACGAGTTGCCGCAACTGCACGTGACGGTCGCGGTTTCGTAGTTAGGGTGGATTTCTGGTTTCATGGTTCCTGACTGGTTCCTGATCGGTGAAGCGGGTCTAGGCGTAGACGCTGACTCGCTTGTGCTCTTTGGTCGCTCGTTCGAAGCGGACCGTCCCGTTGACGAGCGCGAACAGGGTATGATCGCGCCCTACGCCGACGTTGTTACCCGCCTTGATCGGGGTGCCGCGCTGTCGGACGAGGATCGTCCCGGCCAGCACGGCCTGGCCGTCGCCTCGCTTGACGCCGAGGCGCTGGCCCTGGCTGTCCCGCCCGTTGCGGGAGCTGCCCATCCCTTTCTTGTGGGCCATCTTATTCCTCCAAACCCGCGATCTCGGTGATCCGCAGGCGGGTCATCTGCTGCCGGTGGCCGGTCTTTCGGCGGTAGCGGACCTTGGGCTTGTACTTGAAGACGGTGATCTTCTCGCCCTTGTCCTGCGAGACGACCTCGGCCAGCACTCGCGCGCCGTCGATCGCTGGACTGCCCAGCCGAGGGTCGTTGCCGCCGTCTCCGCCCGCCATCAGCACGCGCCCCAGCTCGACCCGGGTGCCTACGTCACCCTCGAGTCGCTCGACGTCGATGACGTCGCCTGGCTCGACTTTGTATTGTTTCCCGCCCGTCTCCAGGATCGCGTACATAGCGGTCGTCCCCATCCCACCGCGATTGCGGACACACGATGGCCGCGACCTGCGCCGCGGCCATAGTATTCTACCAGGAGTCAGGAGCCGGGAGCCAGTGGCTCAAGCGGCGGCAGGTCGTGGAGCGAGCGCAGCCCGAGGTGTTCGAGGAGGGCCATCGTGGTGCCGAAGAGGATCGGTCGTCCGACGGTTTCCTTGCGACCGATCTCGTCGATCAGCCCGCGGGCGAGGAGGGTGGCCAACGCTCGGTCGCTGTTGACGCCGCGGATGTCCTCGATCTCCGCGCGGGTGATTGGCTGGCGGTAGGCGACCAGGGCCAGGACCTCGAGCGCGGCCCGCGAGAGCCGAACTGGCCGATCGAGTCCGCGCAGGCGGCGGATCAGCTCGGCGGAGGCCGGATCGGTCGCGAGCTGGAGGCGGTCGTCGTGGCGCTGCACGATCAGTCCGAGCGGCGGCGACTCGAGCAGCGCAGCGATGGCCCGCTCAACCTCGGTCCGCCGCACCCCTAACACCCGCGCCGCGTCGGCGACGGTGAGCGGCTCGTCGGCCGCGAACATGAGGGCCACCAGGTGGGCGGCGAGGTTGGGCCCCTCAACGTCGGTCACCCTGGCGCTCTCCGGTAGCGGCGCGCGACGAGCAGCCACCAGCCGAGGCCGATGATGACCGAGGACGCCGAGACGGCGGACCCGAGTATGAAGGAAGTCGGCCGGTAGAGAAACTCGACCAGGTGTTCTCCCGCGGGCACCTCGACGGCGCGGAAGAGGACGTTGGCCCGCGCGATCGGTGCCTGCTGGCCGTCCACCGTCGCGACCCAGCCGGGATACCAGCTATCGGAGAGGACCAGGTAGGTTGCTCCGGCAGCCTTCGTGCGGATCCGCACGCGCTCGGGCTCGCTCAGCTCGAGCACGGCAGAGCCCGGGTCGGGTGGGGAGGTATTCAGGGGGCGCACGCCCTCGGATGGGGCGAGCAGTGCGCCATCGCGCGGGTCGAAACCCGGGGCGGCGAGCCGTTGTAAGGCAGCGGCGTCGTCGAGCACCTCAGCGCGGGCCACGAGGTAGGCGCGGGGCAGGGCGTCGCGGCGCTCGTAGACCTTCATGTCGAAGAACTCGGTCCGCTCAACCGTGTCGTCGAGGGTGAGGGAGAAGCTGGCCTGGCGGACGTCGTCGACGAGATTGAGCGCCCGCACGTCGAGGACGAGGTCGGAACTGGTGTTGGCGATCGTCAGGCTGGTTACCGGCTGGTGGGGGAACCGAAGCTGGGTCAGCCAGTCGGTAGCGTCGCCAAAGTCACCGGCGCCCCATTCGGGCACCGGCTCGAGGGACGGGCCTGGGGTCAGGGGGCCGTGTGCCTCGCCGACGGCGCTGTGGAGGCCATCGAGCAAGGGGATCGTCGTCTCCAGCCCCTCGCCGCGCAGCTCGACGCGGCCCACCTCCTGGCCCGGGCGGGGCGGTCCGCGAAACGACGAGATCATCCCGAGACGGGTAAACGCGCCGAGCGGCAGGCCGCGCAGCTCGAAGTGCTCGCCCGGCCGAAGGGTTCTGGTGATCGCGCGATCGTAGTAGAGCCCGTCCCGGGTGAGGTCCTTGACGCGGCCGGCCAGGACGTAGCGGGCACCGAAGAGGTCGAGCCAGGCCGCCTCCGGCAAATGGTCCAGCCGGCTGGCCAGGACGCCATCGGGGCGGGCGCGATCGGGGAGCATGGCCGTCGTGAGCGCGGAGAAGCTGGCCAGCGGCAGCACGCCACCGTCGTAGCCATCGGCGCTCGGGAGACCGTACTCGAGGGGGACGTTGGGCAGAAGGGCTTCGTTCCATTTGACCGCTACCAGGAGGTTCTTGAGCGCCTCCGGGTGGAGCCATCCGAAGCGTTCGCGGTACTCGGGCGTTTCCTTGACCTCGTACTCCGGCGTGGCGATGCTGAGCATCCGGAACGGCCCGTCGAGCCCCTCGCGGGACTGGAGGAACGAGGTACTCTCGCGAGGCTGGCGATAGGCGAGATTTGGGATTGGATGCCGATGCTCGAGGTCGGCGTTCGCGACCCACAGCTCGGCGAGTCCGCCCATGACGAGCAGGACCAGGGCAGTCTCTCGCAGCCGTGGCAGCAGCAAGGCGCCCGCCGCCAGCAGCAAGGTCATCAGGATGAGTCCGCCCCAGATCAGGAGCAGCCAGCGTGACTGACGCTGACCGAGCAGCATGAGGGCGACCAGCGCAAGCGGCAGGCCGAGCCCCACCAGCAACGAGCGCGGAGTAGAGAGCCAGGCGAAGCTCGCGATGCTCCCACTGCGCGAATTTTGAGGATTTTGATCGATTTGAGGGGAGGGGTGTGCGTTGGCGACGCCTCGCCCACGATTCCGGACCAGCCAGTCGGCCCCGACCGCTGCCAGGATCGACGCCCCGAAGGTGTACACCAGCAACCAGCGAGACGGCACTCGAAACGAGCCGAAGCCA
>JACCZL010000991.1 GCA_013695975.1 Chloroflexota bacterium | reverse complement strand
CGTCGGGATCCTCGATCTTGTTCGACGCGAGAATCGTGTTAATGCTGACCGAGTACTCCTCGGCGATGCCCTTGATCGTGTCGCCCTGGGCCACCGTCCGCATAATCGGCTTCAGCGGTTCGGGGGTCGGGACGATCTGGGCAAGATCGAGCAGCGAGTCCTGGGCCTCCTCGAGCAGGCCGTCGATCATCTCATCGGCAACTTCGACGACGTCGACGGCTCGGTCCCGCAGCTCGAGCGCGCCGCGAGGATTGATCCAGGCGTTGGCCGCTACCGAGAGACCCACCGCCACGACAACCCCGTGGAAACCAAGCCGAGCCGCACCGCGTCCAAATGCGCGTCGCCGGGCGCTACCCTGTCGATCAGTCCGCCGTGGCCGCGCCATTTGCAGGGCGTGGTTGCTGGTTCGTCCGATCATCGTTCGCGTCGCTCCTCGCTTTACCGCACCGAGTGGTCCTATCCACCATGCCCGGTCCGGGGATCGAGAGGTCGCTCACGCTACCTTAGCGCTGTGACCTCGAACGCGGCGCCGTTGCCGCGTCGGGGCGCGTCGCCCATCGACCGTGATCAGATCCCGAAACCTGTCGATCGGGACTGGCACGGTCGGCGCCCATTCTACACATTGTTAGGCTCGCGGTCAATACCTTGATGAATGGCGCCCCGCGGGCGCTTGACAAGACGACGCCGATCGGCGTCTCATGTACTGCCACCTGGTAACGGAAAAATCCGCCGATAGGGGACGCCTACGTCCATGTCCCAGCCCAGCGAGCCTCCGTCGATCGCCGAGCCAGCCACGCCTGCAGCCGCTCACACACGGCCGTCAGGATCCGCTCCTCGCTGGCTGGTGGTGGTGGCCTGGTCGAGTGGCCCGGCGGCGCTCTACGCCTTGCTCGGGCTCGCTCACGCTGCCGTGGTCGAGCGGTCGCTGACGTTGGACGTCGGGTTCGGGCGCTCGTTGGCGTTCTGGGTCGGCACGGTCTATCTGGCGCTGCCGCTCTGGGCGTTTCTGTCGGCGAGGCCGAGCGGCTGGTACGCCCGCCGCCGCGCGACCGGCGCGGCCTCGACGGTGGGCGGGCTGGGGCTGCTCGTCTGCGGCGGCTTCACCGTCGTCTGGAGCCTCGCCCGCTGGAATGGGCGGGTCGGCCTTCCCATCGTCCTCAGCCTGATCGCGCTGGCCGCGACCGCCGGGCTGACCCTCTGGTTCGCGTCGCGCGAGGAGCCTGCCGAGGCGTAGGGGCGCGATACATCGCGCCCCTACGGCGCTCGGCTAATGCGACATAATGTCGACGAGCCCGGCGAGGGTGAAGTCGGGGCTGTGGACGTACTCCAGGGTGCGGCGTTCGCGGGCGCGGATCTGCTCCACGCCGTCTGGGAGCTGCTCGACGACGGCGTCCGGTATCACGAGGACGCCGTTGCGGTCTGCGTGGATCAGGTCGCCTGGCGTGACGGTGACGCCGGAGATGGTGACGGGGATGCCGACCTGCGTGATCGCGAAGTTGCCGTGTGAGGCGACGGCGCCGGGGGAAAAGTAGTGGAAGCCGAGCGCCTTGGCCTCGGCGAGGTCGCGGACCCCGCCATCGGTGACCAATCCGATCGCGCCGACCTTCTGGGCGCAGTTCGACATCACTTCGCCGAAGTAACACGAGTGCGGTCGCGATGGGCTGACGTCCTGGAAGACGCAGATGACCGGCTTGGGCGATTGCTCGATCGCCTCGAGCCACTTGAAGTAGGCCTGGCGTCCGGCGACTGGACCTGGGCGGTTGTCGCAAATCGCTGTGACGGCGTAGCCGAGCATGACTCCGAGATCGGGGAACTGGCACTTGACGTCGAAGCCCATGAACCCCTCGGTCCGATCGCGGACCTTGTACAGCTCGATCGCGTTCGAGATGGTCGGCGTATCGATCGCCCGCAGCGCTTCGAGCTGCTCGGGCGAGAAGCCTCCGCGCATAGTTCTGGCTCCCTCCGCCCCTACGTATGGCCTGTGGTTAGCCCTTGACGGCGCCCGCGGTGAGGCCGGCGACGTAGTGCTCGACGAAGAACGAGTAGAAGATCGCGACAGGGACCGAGCCGAGCAGGCCGCCAGCCATCAGCGAGCCCCAGAAGAAGACATCGCCGCGGATCAGCTCGTTGACCACGCCGACCGGTAGCGTCTTCATCGGCGTCGTAGTGATGAAGACCAGGGCGTAGATGAACTCATTCCAGGACAGGGTGAAGGCGAAGATCCCGGCCGAGAGGATGCCGGGCATCGCGAGCGGTAGGACGATCCTGACCATCGCCACGATTCGGGTGGCGCCATCCATCAGCGCGCTCTCCTCCAGCTCCTTCGGGATGCTCTTGAAGTAGCCCATCAGGAGCCAGGTGCAGAACGGGATCAGGAAGGTCGGGTAGGTCAGGATCAGCGCCCAGTAGGTGTCGCCGATGTTGAGCGTCTTGATGACGTCGAACATCGGGATGAACAGGAGCGTCTGGGGGACCAGGTAGCTGATGAAGACGGCCACCCCGAGGATACCGGCCCCTCGGAAGCGCAGCCGCGCCAGGGCGTAGCCGGCCAGGATTCCGAACGCGAGCGAGATCGCCGTCGAGGCGATCGAGATGATCAGGGTGTTGACCAGCCAGCGAGCGTAGAGCGTCTTCTCGAACAGGTACTTGTAGTGGTCGAGCGTCGGGGTCGAGACCCAGAACGGGAAGGACCGCAGACTGTAGAGCTCCGAGTTGGCCTTCAGCGAGGCCAGGAGCATCCAGTAGAAGGGGAACAACGTGATCACGATGAACAGGATCAGCGGGACCCAGAAGATCAAAACCCGCCGCATGCCATGGGCCGAGCCGACCCCGACGCCGGGCGAGACGGTGGTGGATGCCCGAACAGCCGTGCTCATTGAGTCCCCTCCCGTCGCTGGTACCAGAGCACCGCCACGACCATCGCCGCCATAAAGGGGAACATCCAGAGCGAGATCGCCGCGCCGTTGCTGAGCTCGCCGGCCGACATGCCGATTTGATAGGCCAACGTGGCCAGGAGGTGGGTGCTATTGGTTGGGCCGCCGCGGGTCAGGACGTAAACGAGCTGGAAGTCGGCGAAGGTCCAGATCACCGAGAAGAGGGTCACGATCGTCAGGACCGGCATGATCAGCGGGAGGGTCACGTGGCGGAACCGCTGGAACGCGTTGGCACCGTCGATCGCGGCCGCCTCGTACATGTCCTGTGAGATCGTCTGAAGGCCGGCCAGCAGCGAGATCGCGAAGAACGGCACGCCGCGCCAGATGTTGACGGCGATGACCGAGCCCATCGCGAGGGTCGGATCGCCGAGGAACGCGATATTCGTCTTGATCAGACCCATATTCTTGAGGGCCCAGCTAATGATCCCGTAGGTCGAGTCGAAGATCCAGAGCCAGGCCAGCGTGGAGAGCGCGGTCGGGATGATGAACGGTAGCAGGAGCCCCGCCCGAACCATGTTTTTGAAGGGGAAGTGCTGGTTCATCAGCAGGGCCAGGGCCATACCGAGCACCAGCTTGAAGGCTGTCGCGACGCCGGTGTACACGAAGGTGTTCTTCAGCGTCTGCTGGAAGATCCCGTTCTGGGCGTTGGCGATAAAGTTGTCGAGCCCGACGAACGTGCCTGGCACGCCGATCCGCGCGTTGATCAGGCTGTACCAGATTCCCAGGATGAACGGATAGGCGATGAAGAGTGCCAGGATCGCGATCGCCGGAAACATCAGGATCAGGCCGAGGTTACCCTCGCGATCGAAGAACTCCCCGAGGCCGCGACGCCTGGGAAGCGCGACACCGCCGGTCGCGACGGCGGGGTTCACACCAGTGCTCATGGCCTATCCTCCCGAGGTTTGGGGTCTCTAGGGGCGGACACGTTGGTCCGCCCCTACGACCGTCTACGTGTAGATCTGCTTCAGCTCGTTCTCGGCCTGTGCGACTGCCGCCTCGGGGGCTGTCCCCTTCACGGCCTCGGCAAACATGTTCACGACCACGAACTTCGATTGAGCCAGACCGGCCTTCTGGCTGTAGGGGCCGGCGAAGCCCGGATTGCGGGAGTTGGCGGCCGAGCCCTTGAAGACCCGCGCGACCGGTGGGAACTTCTCCCAGACCGGGTTGTCGTCCTGCTTCGGGCCGACGCCGCCGACGAAGCTCCCATTGAACTCGAACCACGGCATCCAGACCTCATCGGTCATCGACCAGCGTAGGAACTCCTTGGCCGCATCGACGTTCTTGCTGTACTTCATGATCGCGTAGTTGTGGTTGAGCAGGAAGAGCGACTTGCCCTTCGGGCCGGCCGGCATCAGGTCCAACGCGATGTCGTCGAAGAACGGCACCTTCTGGTCGCGCGCGGCCCACCAGATGCTCGCACCGTTGACGCAGGCCGAGATCGTCTCGGCCAGGAAGGCGCGGTTGTTCGACGAATCGTCCCAGCCCAGCCCGGTCTCGTCGAACGATGACGCCCAAGCGTCCTTCATCGCCTTGACCGCCGCGATCGTCTCAGGCGAGTTGATGACGACCTTGCCGCCCTGGTCGACCTCCTGCCCGCCGTACGCCCACAGCATCGGGTACGACCAGGTCGGCGGGTCGCCGAAGCTCTGGCTGAGCGCCTGGCCGAGCGGGTGGCCGTTCGCCTTGAGCTTCTTGCCGACCTCGAACAGCTCCTCGAACGTCGCCGGGAACTTCTCGACGCCGGCCTCCTTGAACCAGGACTTCCGCCAGTGAATCGCGTTCGGGACCTGGTGGTGCGGCATCGAGAGGTACTTGCCGTCGACCTTGGCGGCCGACTCGAGCTGCGGGAAGAAGTCGCCAGTCCGCTTCTTGACGTCTTCGGCGATGTCGCTGAGGTCGACGAGGTTGTCGCTATAGATGTGAGACCAGTTGTACTGGAAGAGGACCAGGTCGGGTCCCGAGCCGCTCTGGATCGAGGCTGCGATCTTGGGCTGTAAGTCGTTGGCGTTGACGAACTCGACGTTGACCTGGGCGCCGGTGTCCTTGCCGAAGCTGTCGACGAGCTGTTTCTTGAAAAGCTCGTCCGCGGCGGGGACGAAGCTCGCCCACTGGAGTACCGAGAGGGTCGTCCCTTTCAGGCTCGCCGGACCGGTCTTGGCAGCAGCCGGCGCCGCCGTGGCAGCGGGCTTGGCGGCCTCGCCCGGCTTCGCGGCCGGGGCGTCGGTCGGCTTGGCAGCCGGCGCGGCGGTCGCGGCCGGCTTCGACTCAGCCGGCTTGGCCGGCGCCTGGGTGG
>JACCZL010000946.1 GCA_013695975.1 Chloroflexota bacterium | reverse complement strand
CGTCGAGACGGCGCCGCGAGGCTCCACCAGAGGAGAAGTTGATGCACACGTCCGCCGGTCGAGTCTGCGCTTCAACCCTCCGGGCGATCGGCAACACGCCCGTCGTCCAGCTCTGCAAACTCGTCGGGCCGGACAGCGCTCGAGTCCTGGTGAAGCTGGAGTACTACAGCCCCACCGGCTCTTACAAGGACCGGATGGCCCTGGCGATGATCGAGGCGGCCGAGGCGCGGGGTGACCTCCGCCCGGGGATGACGGTGGTAGAGTTCTCCGGCGGCAGCACCGGCTCCTCGCTGGCCTTCGTGTGCGCCGTCAAGGGCTACCGCTGCCACATCGTCTCGTCGGACGCCTTCGCGCAGGAGAAGCTGCGCACCATCCGGGCCTTCGGGGCGGAGCTGACCATCATCCCGAGCCAGGGTGGCAAGATCACCCCGGACTTGGTCCCGCGGATGATCGAGGAGGCCCGCCGACTCGCCCAGGCCGACGACGTCTACTGGACGGACCAGCTCAACAACGCCGATGCCCTCGATGGGTACGAGCAGATTGGGCGTGAGCTGCTGGCCCAGGCGGACGACCCCATCCATGCCTTCTGCGCCGCCGTGGGGATCGGCGGGATGCTGCTGGGCGCGGCCCGGGCCTTGCGGGCGGCAGTCAGCCCGGCGCGGATCGTCGTCCTGGAGCCGGCCGAGTCGCCCCTCATCTCACGTGGTACGGCCGGCGCGCACCACGTCGAGGGCACCGGCATCGGCATCGTCCCGCCACTGCTCACCGCGGGGTCGTACGACGAGGTCCGCGCCATCGCCGAGCACGATGCGCGCGAGACCGCGCGCCACCTGACCAGGGCGGAGGGGATCTTCGCCGGCGCCTCGACCGGCCTGAACGTCCGCGCCGCCCTCGAGCTCGCCCGCGAGCTGGGCCCCGGCCACACCGTCGCCACGGTGGCAGTGGATACCGGCCTCAAGTACCTGGCGGGCGATCTCTACTCGGACTGAGTCCGACTTGGACGCCTACGGCTTGGTGCCCACATTATTCAGTGGCTGTGGGCGCCGTCGTCCGTAGGCGGGGGACAAGCCCCCGCCCTACGGCCCTCCGAGCGACGAGGCGCCTTTGAATAATCCGGGCTAATTCAGACCCTTGTCGGCGGCCCAGCGGGCGATCTCGCGGCGGGAGTCGAGGCCGAGCTTGGCGAGGACGTGGCTGACGTGGGTCTCGACCGTCCGCTCGCCGAGCACCAGCGCGTCGGCGATCTCCCGATTCGTCCTGCCCTGCGCGATCAGTTGGGCCACCTCCCGCTCGCGCGCGGTCAGTCCGCCGTGCCTCACGGCCGCGACGCGGCGCGGCGACAGGCGATACGGGCGCGGGAGCGTGGCTGTCGCGTTGCGGAGGAACTCGTCGCGGAGGGCCTCGTCGGCGAGCCCGGACCCGAGCTCCTCGATGATCGCGCGGGCGGCCGAAAACTCGTGCTGGGCCGCTTCGGCCCGGTCCTGGGCGCGGTACACGCCGCCGAGCGCCGCGTGGGCCCGCCAGAGGAGCGGCCGGGCGCCCTGTCGCTCGGTCACACCCTGCACATCCAGGAGCACGGCTTCGGCCTCGGCCGTCCGACCGAGCGCCGTGAGCGCCTCCGCCCGAGCGAGCGCCGGGCGAGGCGTCTCGCCCGTGGCGGTGCCCTCCAGGGTCGGGGCGCTGGCCCGATCGACCAGCCGCAGGGCAAGCGCCGACTCGCCGCGTGCAAGGGCGAGCTGGAGATGCCCGTAGTTGAGCCAGCGTTCGCCCAATGATCGGACCGGAGCCTCGGTATCGGGCACCGGGCCGAGGATGGCTCCCGCCCGTCCCAGGTCACGCTCCAGGACGTGCGTCCAGGCCAGGTAGCCGGTCGTCAGCTCGATCCAGAACGCGGAGCGGATCTCTTGCGCCAGCTCGAGCCCTCGCTCGAGGTGCCGCCGTGCCGCCGGGAGCGCGAGCAGGTCGAGGTAGATTTCGCCCAGCGCACAATGCGCTCCGGCCGTCCACTGCAGATGCTCGATCTCCTCGGCGATGCGGAGGCCGCGGCCTGCCAGCTCCAACGCTCGCGCATACGCACCGAGGGGGCCGAGCACCGTCGCCAGGATGAAGAGGGCGAACGCCTCACCGGCTCGCCAGTCGATGGCCCGCGCGAGCTGGACGGCCCGCTCCCCATCGCGCACCCCCGCGGCGAGCTCCGCGGCGTCCGACGTCCTCGAGCCGTGCTCAGAGCTGCCGCCACGGTTGGCCAGCATCGCCAGGCTGGACACGAGCCCGGGGCGGTCGTCCAGCTCGCGGAAGAGGGCGACGGCGCGCTCGTAGTTGTGGATGCTGCCCGCCAGGTCGGCGCTTAGATAACTCGCCATACCCAGGAAATCCAAGGTCGCGGCGATGCCGCGTCGTTCGTCGAGCTCCTCGAAGATGGACAGCGCTTCTCGATGGAGCGGGAGCGCCTCCCGCGGTTGCGCGGTGTTTACCCGCCAGTTGCCCACCCGGTTGAGGCTATGGGCCAGCAGCGTCGGCTCGCCAAGCGCGCGCGCCAGGTCCAACGCCCGCTGGAAGTAGGCTCCGGCCTGCCCGTAGTCTCGGCCGGTCCAGAGGACGCCGAGGTCGAGCAGCGCCTCCCACTCCGCCCGCTGATCGCTGGCCGTCTGGGCTATCTCGATCGCGGCCTCGTAGTCAGCCCGCGCGTGCCTGAAGTCGCCGAGGGTCTCGTATGCCAGCCCGCGCTCGCGATGGATCGAGGCGAGCCTCGACGCCGATACCAGGGGCGGAGCCGATCGCGTGGATGTCGTCAAGTGCTCCGCGGCGTCCAACGCCCGGGTGAGCTGCTCGACCGCCGCGCGCGGCGCGTACAGCCGCTGCGCCCGCTCCCCGGCCCGCTGCGCGTAATCCACCGCCTTCTCCCAGACCCCAGCCTGGTGGTAGTGGTAAGCCAGGTCGTCCAGGCGGCGCTCGGACGACTCGGCGTAGATCTCCTCGGCAACCTGGGCCACGGTGCGGTGCAGCGCCATCCGCTCACGCGCCAGCAGCTCACTGTACGTCGCTTCCCGAGTGAGGGCGTGGCGGAACGCGAACTGCTCGGGCGACTCCTCCACCACCAGTTGTGCCGCGATCAGCTCCTTGATCAGCCCCAGCAGGGTGGCCTCGTCGACGTGGGCCAGGTGCCGAAGGAGCCCGAAGTCGAAGCGTCGCCCGACCACCGCTGCCAGCGACAGGACCTCGCGGGCGGGTGAGCCGAGGCGGGCGATCCGCTGCTGGACAGCGTCCTGTACGCCGCGGGGAATGCGCCACTCCGGGGTCGCACCGCCGTTCCCTCGGCCCGCGTCGTCCCCGTCGGAGAGGTAGCCGGCTGCCATCAGGGCCTTGAGCAGCTCTTCTGTGTAGAAGGGGTTGCCCTCCGCCAGGCCATAGATCGTGTCGCGGAGCTCAGTGGCTGGCGGACCACGCCGGCCGACGATCGCCGCGATCATCGCGGCGATCTCCTCGCGGGTCAGGGGCGCGAGCGCCAGCTCCTGGGCGAGATGCTCGCGGTCAAGCTGCGCCAACCAGTGGCGCAGTCGCGGATCGGCGTCTTCAACGCGGTAGGTCCCGAGCAGCAGGAGGGGCGCCATGCCTCGCGCCCCCGCGGCAGCGGCGCGTCGCGCGAGGTACAGCAGAAAGTCCAGACTACCGTCGTCACACCAGTGGAGATCTTCGACGACGACGAGCACCGGCCGCTCTGCTCCCTGGCCGATCAGACAGTGCGCCAGCGCATCGAAAAGGCGTCGCCGCTCCTGCTCGGTCTCGAGTGGCGGTGGTGGCGGCTGTTGTGAGCTCGCCGAAGGCTCCGTCGGTCGGGGCGCCAGGTCGGGTAGCAGCGAGTAGAGCTCGCGGGTGAACGGCCCCATCGCGCTGACCATCGCCTCGGGTGACTGACCGGCGAAGTAGGCTCGCAGCACGTCGAGCATCGGCGCGTACGGACAGGCGCGATCCTGTGGGAAGCAGGCGCCCTCGAGCACGACGAACCCACGGGCCGTCGCGTAGGCCCGCGTCTCGGCGACGAGCCGCGATTTGCCGATGCCGGCGTCCCCGGTCATGAGCGCCATCCGGCAGCGATCACCCTCCACGCCGTCGATCAGACGGTGGAGGGCGTCTAGCACGGAGGCGCGGCCGACCAGGACCGGACACACGACCGGCCGGTCGAACAATCCTGCTGTACCAATGCTCATCGGCAGACCGCCCACGGGGCCGCGGGAACAGCTCGGCCCATTGTACCCCGAATGCCAGCCGGCTGAAACTGGCCGGCGCGGCGCTGCGCAGAGATGCCACCCTCTCCGTGGCACGAAGCGCCCGGGTTCCCGTGCCCGGTCTGAGGGAGCTGTTCAGGAGGGTGGCTTCCGAACCTCGAAGACGAGGATCTCACCCACCTCGCCGTCGTGGGTCGTGGCGACCTGGCGCATGCCGAGCTTCTCGGCAACGCGAAGTGACGGCTTGTGCCAGGCCGGGATCGTGGCTCGAACGGCCGCCACGCCCGGCTGCTCGAACGCCCACCCGACCAGCGCCCGCGCTGCTTCGGTCGCGTAGCCCTGCTGCTCGAATCGGGGGTAGAGCGAGTAGCCTATCTCGACGGCGCCGGCAAAGTCGGGCTTCCCGCGCAGCCCACACGAGCCAAGGGCCTCGCAGGTCACGCGGGCGACGATCAGCCACGGCCCCCAGCCCTCCCCCTCGGATCCGGCGCCCAGGCCATCGCGCATCGCTGGAAGGGCGTCCTCCATCAGCGGCGGCGGGCTCGGCGGCGCCTCGAATCGGGCGCCGGTCTGAGCCTCGAGGCGGTCGCGGTCGCCGACGATCCAGGCGTCGAGCGCCGCCGCGGTCAGCGGTGCCAGCTCGAGCCGATCCGTTACGAGGGCGGAACCGCCGCCGCCAGCCACGGCTAGTCGGCGCTCAGGCGGGCGATCAGGCCAGGGTCGACCTCGACGCCGAGGCCAGGGCCGTCGGGGATGCGCAGCCAGCCGTCCAGCGGGCGCAGGCTCTCGGTCATCATCGCCTCGCGGATCGGGTGGGGGGTGCTGTCGAACTCGAAGATCGGCTCCTGGGCGAGCGGGGTCGGGGTCATCGTCGGCGGGGTCGACGGGAGGGTCGCCGCGAAGTGGAGCCCGGCCGCGATCGCCAGCGGCGTGCCCCAGACGTGGGGGAACACGCGGACGTGGAAGGCGCCGGCGACGGCGGCGATGCGCCGCGCCTCGGAGAGCCCGCCGCAGTTGGCGACGTCAGGCTGGGCGATGTCGACGGCCCGCCTGGTCAGCAGCTCGCGGAACGCCTCGCAGCCGCCGAGGTGCTCGCCGCCGGCGATCGCCGTCCGCAGCGCCCGCTTGACCTCGAGGTACCCGTCGACGTCGCCGCGCTGGACCGGCTCCTCGAACCAGGCCACCCCGAGACGGTCCAGCTCGCCCCCGACCTGGATCGCCGTGTGGCTGTCGTAGGCGCCGTTCGCGTCCACCAGCAGCGTCACGTCGTCGCCGACCGCCCGCCGGATCCGCTCGACCTCCCGCAGGTCGACGGCCGGACTCAACCCGCCGACCTTCATCTTCATCGCGCGGTAGCCGCGCTCGACGTAACCGCGGGCCTCCTCCTCCCGCGCGGCCGACGGGTCGGCGGCGCTCGGATAGTAGTACAGGCCGGTCGCGTAGGCCTGAACGCGGTCGCGGACCCGCCCGCCGAGGAGCTGGCAGACCGGTCGATTGGTGGCCTTGCCCATCAGGTCCCAGAGGGCGACCTCGAGGCCACTCAGCGCCTGGATCGCCAGGCCGCCGCCCCAGCCGGCCCGATCGAAGGTCGTCTGCGCCCGCTGCCAGATCCCATTCAGGTCGAACGGGTCCTGGCCGACGGCGAGCGGACCGAGGACCTCCTCGACGAACCGTTTGGCCGCCGCGGGCAGGGTCCCCGACCCGGCCTCGCCCCAGCCGATCAGCCCGTCGTCGGTCTCGACCTCGACGAGCAGGGCCTGGCGAAGCCGCGTCGTGTAAACCGACCAGCCGAACGGCTCCTCGAGATCGGCCCGCAGGTAGTGGGCACGGACGGCGCGAATGCGCGGGCTCACCTCGGCTCGCTCCTCGACGCCCGGGTCAGGGCCCAGACCCTTGCTTCGCGCGCTCGCGGGCCTCGATGGGCGCGGGGTCGAACTCGTCCGGGGCTGGCGTGTAGGGGATCTTGACGCCCTGGCGGATGACCGCCTCGGGGCCGCCGGCCGCCATGATCCGGCGGCGCTGGTCGGCCCTGGCCTGGCGGTCGACATCCTCCGGGTCGCAGATCCGGCGCAGCTCGCGCTCGCATTCGGCGCGAACCTCGGCGTAGGCCGGCTCCTGGCCCAGGTCGCGCGTCTCGTCGGGGTCGTCCTGCATGTCGAAGAGCTGGGGCGGGTAGCCGACGTAGTGGACGTACTTATAGCGCTCGGTCCGCACCATGTAGGTGCCGCTCGGCGAGAAGATCGCATGGTACTCGCTGAAGACGGTCCGCGGTCGGTCTGCCTGCTGGGCGAGGCGAAAGAGCGACTCGCCCGGCAGGTCGGAGTCCTCTGGCCGCGACTCGGCCCCGACCGCCTCGACGATCGCCGGAAAGCAGTCGGTCAGGTTGACGTTGGTCGTCGACACCTTGCCGGCTGGGACGTCCGGACCGGCCACGATCATCGGAACGCCGACCGCGCCCTCGTACATCGAGCTCTTCCACCAGAGCCCGTGCTCGCCGAGCTGCTCGCCGTGGTCGGTCGTGTAGATGATGCGGGTGCTGTCACGCAGGCCGGCCTCGTCGAGGGCCTGCAAGACGAGCCCGATCTGCTCGTCGAGGAAGCTGACCATCCCGTAGTAGGCCCGCATCGCGTTGCGGAGGGTCGCCTCGTCGAACGGCTCGTCGAGCGCCTGCTGGCGGCGCTTCATGTCGACGACGGGATGGTGGGGCCACTCATCCGGCTGCCACTGGACTGGTAGCGGCAACGAGTCGGGTGGGTACAGGTTGAAGTACTGGTCCGGCACCACCAGCGGGAAGTGGGGGTGGACGAACGATGCGAACAGGGCCCATGGCCTGGTCTGGTCGCCGGCCTCCTCGCGTAGCCAGCGGACGCTCGCCTGGCCGATCGCCCGATCGTAGCGCGTGTACTCGGACTCGCCAGTCCGAGCGTCGAGGACTTGCTGCCGGCTCTGTGGCCGGACCGGCATATCGGCCCGGAGGCAGCCGAAGACATCCCCGACCCCGTCCAAGACGTGCACCGCCAGCCGCTGATCCGGGAATCCGCTCGGGTCGTCGACCTTGCGGTAGTGGAGCTTGCCGATCGTCGTCACCTTGTGATCCTGCTCGGTCAGTCGGTGCCCCCAGCTCGGCGCCTCGTGGCCGACGTAGGGCGTCCCGTTGTCCCAGGAGCCGATGGTGTGGGCGTAGCGCCCGGTCGCCAGGCTGGCCCGCGAGGGGACGCAGATCGGGGTCGGGCAGTAGCCGTTCGTGAAGCGGGTCCCCCGCGCCGCCAGGCGGTCGAGGTTGGGCGTCTGGACGACCGGATTGCCGGAGCAGCCCATCACCCGCCGGCTGTGCTGGTCCGAGTTGATGAAGAGGACGTTGGTCGGTCTCACCGTCGACTCCCCCAGGCTTTGCATGTCGAGAACGGCCCTACTCTAGCAGGCGCCACGGACCACCGACCACACGGTCACAGCCCGGTCA
>JACCZL010000932.1 GCA_013695975.1 Chloroflexota bacterium | reverse complement strand
GACGAGGACCTGGTCGAGGGCGAGGAGGGGTTCCGGCGCGGGACCGGGCGCGGCGTAGCGGTCGAGCCGGCGCCGGGCGGACCCGCGCTGCGGAGTAGCGAGCCCGAGGGCGTCTTCACGTCCGCGCCGCTTCAGGCCAGCGCGCCGTTCACCCACGTCGGCCTGCACTGGTCGGCGGGCGTGCCAGCCAACACGAGCCTGAGCTTCGAGGTGCGCACCAGCGGGGACGGCTCGAACTGGTCGCCCTGGACCACCGTGGCGGTCGAGAGCCTGCCCGAGGAGACCCCGGCCGACGAGTACTTCGGCGCCCTCGTCTACGCCGGCGGCGCGCAGTTCGTCCAGTACCGCGCCACCTTCCGGACGCGCGGCGGTGCGAGTCCGATCTTGCGGAAGGTGACAGCCACGCTGATCGACTCACCGGGCGCGGCGACGACCAGCAACCAGCTACCGACCACGGCAGTCACGGACGCCGACTCGCAGCGGACGCTGGCCGTGACGAATCGCGGGCAATGGGGGGCCGACGAGAGCTACCGCTTCAGTCGACGCGGCGCCGAGGTCTGGCCGGAGATGTTCGTGCCGACCAAGAAGCTGATCGTCCACCACACCGCGACCCGCAACGACTACGCCAGCGCCGCCGAGGCCGCCGCCGAGGTTCGAGCGATCTACCGCTACCACGCCGTCACGCAGCGTTGGGGCGACATCGGCTACACCGCGCTGGTCGACAAGTTCGGCAACGTCTACGAGGGCCGCCACGGACGCGGCGAAGGGACCGGCCGCGAGATCCTGAGCGCCGGCGTCGTCGCCGGCCACGACTTCCACCACAACTACGGCAGCGCCGGCGTGGCCCTCCTCGGCGACGCCACCCAGCGGAGCTGGCCCATGTCCGGTGCGAGCGGCCCGATGTGGGAGACGCTCGTCCGCTACAGCGTCTTCGAGTCCGGTCGCCACGGCCTCCGCCCGCTCAAGGAGGGGAAGACGACCCAGACGAGCGACGCCGACATCGCCGCCTCCGACTTCCTGCGCTCCGACGACCTCTGGTCGAACGGCATGCGGAACGTCTCCGGCCACCGCGAGACGAACGCGACCGCCTGCCCCGGTGATCCAGTGATGGCGCTGCTCGATGAGCTGCGGGGAGCGATCCACGCCGGCCTGGTGGACACCAGCCGGACCGGCGTCTCGCTCAGGAACACGGCGCCGGGTGGGCGTGAGACGACGGTGAACACGCGCATCACGTATGAGTGGACACCCGAGCCGCCCGAGAGCGGCTGGACGCTGGTCGGCTACGAGTACTGCTTCGAAGGCTGGTACAAGCCGATCAGGAGCTACGATATCGACTACCGCGGCGGCTACACGACGGGGGACCAGCCCCGTCCGCAGTGGACTTCGGCCGTCGCCACCACGACGAGCGCGTCGTTCACCCCGACCAAGCCCGGGCACTACACGTTCCACGTGCGCGCGATCCTCCGAAATGGGACCGCCGAGCGTCGGAGCGCCTATGCGGGGGACCACACGTTCCTGGTGCAGTAGATCCCCGCCTCAGTAGCGCGGGGGTCGGAGCTCGAGCGGCACCTCGATCAACGTCGAGCGATCGCCGTCCAGCGCCGCCCGCAACGCCGAGCCGATCTCGTCGGGGCTCCCGAGGCGGACCGCGCGCATGCCGAACGCCTCGGCCAGGCGCATGAAGTCCGGGTTGGCCAGCTCGTGGCCGATCGCCTTGCCGAACTGCTCGGCGGTGTTGTCGCGGACCGCGCCGTAGCAGTTGTCGTTGCAGACGATCAGCGTCAGCTTCTGGTCCAACAGGAGCATCGTCGCCAGCTCCTGCGGGTTGTAGAGAAAGGCCCCGTCACCGGCAATCGCGACCGCCTGGCGACGGGGCGCAGCGAGTTTGGCCCCGACCGCCCCGGGCAGGGCGTAGCCGAGCGTGCCGGTCCCGTTGCCCCAGGGAAAGCGAAACGAGCGCGGCTCGAACGCGTGCAGCAGGCGAAAGGTCCAGAGTCCGACCAGGCTATCGCAAAAGAAGAGGACATCGCGCGGGAGGGCCGCCTGGAGCTCGCGGAAGAACGTGACCGCCCAGGGGATACGCTGCTCGGCGAAGCGCCAGGGGCCCGCTCGGATCGCCTGGAGCTGCTCGGCGGGGTAGGCGTCTGCATCCCGCTGCTCGACGCGCTCGGCGAGGCGGGCCAGTGTCAGGCCAACGTGTCCGGCGAGCTTCAGGCGGGCCGGCTCGTCGCCATCCTGCTCGGCGCAATCCCAGTCGAGATGAAGGAGCTGTTGCCCAAGCTGCTCCGGCTCGCGCGCGCCGGTGGCCGGGCCGGACCGCGGTCCGATCGCCAGCACGACGTCCGCCGACCGGAGCAGGTCCTCGCCGGCGGTGCGCAGGCTCCAGGTGTGCCCGAGCGCTAGCGGATGATCCTCAGGGATGACGCCCTTGGCGTTCTGGTGGGCGAAGACCGGCGCGCGGAGCCGCTCAGCCAGGCGGAGGAGGTCGCGCTCGGCGCCGGCCGCGACGATCGGCCGTCCGGCCACGATCGCCGGCCGCTCGGCCCGCGAGAGGAGATCGGCGGCCCCGTCGAGGTCCCGATCGGCGGGCAGGACGAGGGTCGGGCGAGTCGGGCTGGGGCCATCGCGATCGGCGGGCGCGGTGAGCACGGCGGCGGGAATCTCCAGCGCCGCCGCGCCGGGCCGTCCGGTCTCGAGCAGGTCCATCAGGCGGTGGAGGGCCGGGCGGATCTGCTCGGCGCTGTCGGCGCGGGCGTAGTAGCGCGCCACCGTGCGGAGGACGTCGCGATGGCCCGGCTCGGCCTCCAGGAGG
>JACCZL010000883.1 GCA_013695975.1 Chloroflexota bacterium | reverse complement strand
GAGCTGGCCCTCAGCTACCGCGTCGTCCTGGCCAACGGCGCCTGGGATCGCGACCGGATCGAGGAGCACGCCCGGCTGTACCAACGTGCCTTCAAGCCCGTAGCTTTGACCTAATGCGACCGGGCAGCCCCTTCCAGCGAATCACTCGATGGGCGCGTCACTCGCGGCAGCCTCTCGGGCCAGCCCCCTGTCCTCACAACGTACAGGAGCTCGAGATCATCCGCGGCGTAGTCTTGCCCTACGGGCGGGCGCGGCTCCGACCCTAGTGGTTGGGCGTCTTCGGGACGGAAGTCGTACAGGACGAGGTAGCGCGGGCCGCTGGGGGCATTCACAACACCACGCACAGTCCCGAGCTGGTCGGTCGCCTTGATCCGAACGCGGGCACCATTCTCGAATGACCCGCCGGTGACGCGGTAGATGCGCGCAGACCTGAACCGGCTTCCACCGAGCTCAAGGTTGTCGAGCCTGATTTGATGGAGGTCGCCGTTTGTACGGACTACGTTTCGCAGGTCCTTCACCAGGCTGTGGTGAGGGCCCACGACACTGATGTCGTCGAGTCGGATCTGGGCGTCTGGCAGCTCCCCCAGGATCTCGGCAGTCGCCTGATATATCCTCCTCGGTCCCAGGCTCGTCACGGCTGGCGACGAGAGGACAAGCCGCCAGACGCCCAGATCCCAATCCTGAAGCCAGAGCGCGGCATCGACTGAAATCCCCCGGCGATCCAGGTCCCTGACAATCTCCTGGCCGGCAATGAGATCGGGTTCTACCAATATGACCTTATCCATTCCATCACCCCATCCGGACTTTGGGTCACCGCAGCCAGCAGGTCCTCCGCTTCTCGTCTCGTCCGACTCTCGTACCGGCTATGTTCCGACCAATTCTTGACAACCAACCAGTTCGATTCGAACCCGGGAGACGCCGTGATTTGGCTCGCCAGCGAGTCGGTCAACCCGGCCAGGGTCACGAGTCTTGACAGATCGTGCGTGTAGACGTCGCTGGAGAACCGGGAGCTCGGCGGGAACTCGTGACGCCTGATCTGCCGCGCAATGCAGGCCTTGAGACCGCACTCGACCGCGTAGCCGCACAGGTAGTAGGCTGCCGCGTACCTACGGTTCATGAGCAGGACACGAGTGTCATCGAGACGCATGGTCGCGAGACGTTGTAGGTCTCTTCGATTCACGGGACCCCGAGGCGCGGCGGGCCCGCACCGGTGCGGGTGGCTCTTGCCGTTTGTGTACTATGGCAGCCGACGGGCAGGTAGTCAACGCCGTCCGCCCAGCCGGTTTAGCTCCGGATGTGCCGGCGAGCGGGGTCACACGACTGTGCTAGCCTTCGGACGCGACACTCGCGCTTGAGGATCTCGCCCGTCAGCACGCGGCGCACGGTCTGACCGCGGCGCGCCGCTGGACGGCTGCCTGGAAGCGGCGAGCGGACCTGGCGGGCTGAGTAATATGAGGGAGCAAAGAGGGCGGGTGGGTGCCTCACACGGGAGCCCCGCGTGCGTGGCAGAGGCCGATGCTCTTGGTGTACAAGCAGCACATCCCGGTGCCGCCATCGGGCGGGTGCCAGGCGCCACGGCAGGCCACGCGTAGCTGACCAGGCCTTGCCGGCGGGCCACGGCGCCGACCCATCGCCGGGATCCGAGTAGCGGAGGAGCGGGGGGACCATGCAACCCGATCCGACCCGAGACGGCGGGTTGCCGATGCCCGTGACCGACGCCTCCAGGCTGGAAGCCTCCGGGGCGGCCGACCGGACGATCTCGAGAGCCCCCGTCGTCGGACCGCACGGAGCTAGCTGAGGAGAGTACGTGTCCGAGGAGCGAGTGCTGGCTGAGCTGTCGGCCGAGCGGGCCTGGCAGACGATCGAAACCATTGTGGAGCAGTTCCCGTCCCGTCTGGCCGGGACCGACTCGGCCTGGAACGCGGCCGGGTTTATGCACGACCAGCTCCGAGCAAACGGGGTGGCGGCCGAGCTGATGGAGTACCCCGGGCTGGTCAGCTTCCCCGGCCAGGCCCAGCTCGAGATGGTCAGTCCGGAGCGGCGGACGATCCCGGCCACCGTCCTCGCCCACAGCGCCCCGACCGGCGCCGAGTGGATCGAGGCGGAAGTGGTGGACGTCGGGACCGGCAGTTGGGAGCGGTGCGAGGCGGCCGGCATCCGCGGCAAGGTGACCCTCTCCGAGCTGTCCTACGCCCCGCCGCGCCAGGAGAAGGCCCGGATCATGTCGCTCCAGGGCGCCGCCGGCGCGATCATGCTGAACTGGGGCTACGACGACAGCACCCTCTTGCCCTACGGCTCGGTCAAGCCGGCCTGGGGCAACCCGACTCGGCTGACGATCCAGACCGAGATGCCGACGATCCCCTGTCTCGGCGTCTCGCGCGCTGACGGGCTGGCCCTGCGGGCGCTCGCCCAGCGTGGCCCGGTCCGTGTGCGCCTGCGGGCCGAGTGCTCGGACGCGTGGCGGACGCTGCGCCAGGCGATCGGGCGAGTCCCGGGCGTCGACGACGGGCCGGAGCTCGTCATCCTCGGCGGCCACATGGACGCCTGGTACGGCCAGTCGGCGACCGACAACGCCGCCGGCAACGCCTGCTTCGTCGAGCTGGCGCGGGCCTTCGCGCGCCACGCCGGCGAGCTACGGCGGAGCCTGGTCGTCGGCTTCTGGGTCGGCCACGAGACCGGCACGATGATCGGCTCGAGCACGTTCGTCGATCGTCGCTGGGACGACGTGCGGGAGCACGCCGTCGCCTACGTCCAGATCGACCAGCCTGCACTCGTCGGCACCAGCCTCTGGGAGAGTCGCAGCGATGTCGAGCTGCGCGCGTACCACACGGCGGTCGAGCGGCGTCTGCTGGGCGGCATGCCCCTGGAATGGGGCCGCCTGACCAAGATCGGCGACACCTCCTTCTTCGGCGTCGGCGTGCCCTCGATCGCCAGCCGCGGCGCCTTTACCCGCGAAGAGGTCAAGGCCATGGGTGACGCCAACCTGGGCTGGTGGCATCACACCGACGAGAACACGACCGCCCGACTGGACAAGGCGTCGTTCGGCGCGCACCTGCAGGTCTACGCTGGCTACCTGTGGGGCCTGCTCACGCTGCCGATCCTGCCGATGCGCTTCACGCCGACCGTCCAGCAGATGGTCGACCGCCTCGAGCAGCTCGGTCCGCACGGCGCCGACGTTGACCTGGCGAGCGCGTCGGGCCTGACGAACGAGGCGCTCCAGGCCGTCCGTCGCCTGGATGCCGCGGCCGACACCTGGCGCGAGTGCGCTGCCCCGGACGATGTCGCCGCGATCCTGAACGCGGCCCTCAAGGGCTTGAGCCGGATCCTGATCCCGCTCGGCGGCACCACCGTCGACCGCTACTCCCACGACCCCTACGGCCTCTCGGCCCAGGCCACGGTCCTGCCCGGCCTCTACGACCTCCCCCGCCTTGGCAGCCTGCCGCCGACCTCGGATGAGCGCTACCTGCTCATGACCGAGCTAACCCGCCAGCGCAACCGCCTGGCCGACGCCATGCGCGAGACCCGCGATCTGGCCGCGCGCACCGTCGACGCGATCGACGGCTGAGCCCGTCGGCGGCGCTTTGGGGTATCGTCAAGCCGCGATACTTCTGGCCAGGTCGTGAGGCGACGCTGGGAGCGCGGGCGTCTCGCCCGCCCCGGCGGAAGCGAGCCAGAGGCCCGCGCTCCCAGGCCAGGACCCACAAGAGGAGGAACCCAGCCATGGCGCTTGCACCCCAGATCGCGCGATTCGAGCAGGAGCTGCGCGAGGCGATCGAGCCGTCCGAGCTCTGGCGGCATCTCGAAGTCTTCAATACGCTCCAGCGTCTCGACGGCACCGAGGACGAGCGGAAGTCGGTCGAGTACATCGCCGAGGAGATGCGGAAGGTCGGCGTCCAGTGCGACGTCCTCGAGTATGAGACGTTCGTCTCACGGCCCGGCCCGGGCCGGCTCGAGGTGCTCGCGCCGGAGCAATTCGAGCTGCCTACCCGGACCCGCGCCTTCGCGCCGAGCACGCCGCCCGGCGGGGTCGAGGTCGACGTCGTCTGGGTCGGCTCGAGTGGCGAGAACCGCGGCGGGATGATCTTCACCCACGCCGGGCGCGAGGAGGATTTCCTCGGCAAGGACCTCCGAGGCAAGGCCGTGCTCACCACCGGTGGGCGGCCGGACGGCGTCATGTATGCCCAGCAGGCCGGCGCCGTGGCCTTGATCGACGTCTGGCCCAGCGACGAGGACGTCCTGCACGAGATGACCGTCAGCAGCATCTGGGGCACCCCGACCCCCGAGAGCGCGTCGCGCCTGGTCCGGATCCCGGTCATGACCGTCCGTCATCGCGACGGCCAGCGACTGCGTCAGATGCTGGAGCAGGGGCCGGTCCGGATCAGGCTGGAGGGCGAGGTCTTCAACGGTCCCGAGCGGATCACCCAGCCCGTCGCGACGATCCCCGGCAGGGCCGAGCCAGACCGCTTTCTCCTGCTTGGGGCGCACATCGACTCCTGGTATGAGGGTGTCACCGACAACGGGACCGCCAACGCCGTCCTGCTCGAGGTGGCCAGGATCCTGGCGACCCGGCGCGAGGGGCTGCGACGTGGGGTGAAATTCGGCTGGTGGTCCGGCCACTCGCAGGGCCGCTACGCCGGCTCGGCCTGGTACGCCGACGCCTACTGGGAGGAGCTGCGCCGTGGCTGCGTCGGCTACCTCAACATCGACGGCCCGGGCTGCCGGGGCGCCAGCGTCTTCGACTGCCGCTACACCATGGCCGAGATGCAGTCGACGGTCGAGCGGACCGTCGGCGACCTGATCCACGCCCCGGCCAACGTGCGGCGCCCGTTCAAGGCGGCCGACCAGTCGTTCTGGGGGCTCGGGGTCTCCTCCTTCTCGGTCTACCGGATGCTGTCGGAGGACCACCCGGACCGAGCGATCGTCGGCGGCTGCTCGGGCGCCTGGTGGTGGCACAGCCCGCAGGACCTGATCGACAAGGTCGACCTGGACCTCCTGGCCTCCGACACCCAGATCTACGCGACGCTGGTGGCTCGCGTCTGCGGCGAGCGGCTCCTGCCGTACGACGTCGCGCCGATCGCCCTCGACTTCGTGATCAGGCTCTCCGAGCTGCAGGACGCCGCCCGGGGCGGGCTCGACCTGAGCGTGGCGATCGAGCGCGCCCGCGCTTTCGAGCAGCGAGGCGCCGAGCTGGACCGGGCGCGGGCACGCCTGGCCGAGGGCGCGGATGAGGCGCGCCGCGACATCCTGAACGCCGGCCTGCTGTCGCTGACCCGCATCCTGAACCCAGT
>JACCZL010000839.1 GCA_013695975.1 Chloroflexota bacterium | reverse complement strand
CGATGCATCGCGGACCGCTCGGCGTGGCGGCGTTGAACGAGCAGCTCCAGCACGCCCTGAACCCGTCGGAGCCGAGCCGGCCCGAGCGTCGCCTGGGCGGGCGGGTCCTGCGCACGGGAGATCGGGTGCTGGTCACGAAGAACTGGCACGAGCGGGAGGTCTTCAACGGCGACACCGGCACGGTAGTCCGGCTCGATCCGCTCGCGCCGTCCGCCGAGCTGGCGCTCGACGACGGACGGCGTGTCGACTTCGACGCCGCCGAGCTGGAGACGCTCCTCCACGCCTACGCCCTGTCGGTCCACCGCGCCCAGGGGTCCGAGTTTCCGGCGGTCGTGCTGGTCCTCCACTCATTGCACGGGTCGATGTTGCGCCGGGATCTCCTCTATACGGCCGTCACCCGAGCACGGTCGCTGCTCGTTATGGTGGGTAGCCAGCACGCGCTTGGGCGGGCGATCCGGATCGGCGAGGGGACTGCGCGCTACAATGCGCTCAATCACCGATTACGCGCAGCCTTCTCCAATGAGGCTGCCCGGACCGATCGAACCGGCGGACCCAACTGACGCGGACGGACGAGGCGATATGGGCCAAACGCGCATCTTGCTCGCCGACGACGACCTTCAGGTGCAGCGGCTCGTCGGCTTGACGCTGGACGACGATAGCTTCTCGCTGTGCTTCGCCGACGACGGCGCAGAGGCGCTGCGCCTCGCACGCGAGGTCCACCCGACGCTCGTGCTGCTCGACTATCAGATGCCGGGGCTCAGTGGCCTCGAGGTCTGCCGCGCGTTGCGGGCGGATCCGGCGACCGCCCGCACGCCGATCGTGATGCTCACGGGCGAGGGTGGGGACGCCATTCGCTCGCACGCGCACGAGGCGGGCGTCAACGCCTTCCTGATGAAGCCGTTCAGCCCACTCAGCCTGGAGCACCGGGTCCGGACGATGCTGGCGGCGAGTGCGTCCGAAGAGGACCTGAGCTCGCCCTACTTCGAGCCGAGTCCGTCGGCGCCTCGGAGCAGCGAAGACGGCGAGGGCGAGCTGAGTCGGGCCCAGCTCATGCTCTACGCCACTGACCTAAACCATTCGATGCGTCAGCTTCGGACCGCCCACGCCGAGCTCAAGCGGAGGTCGCTGGGGACTATCGAAGCGCTGGCCACAGCCCTCGAGCTTCGCGATTGCGAGACCCAGGGACACTGCCAGCGGGTCACCCTCTACACGGTGGCCGCGGCCGCCCACATGGGCATCGACGGGGATCAGCTCGAGCAAGTTCGCTGGGGCGCACTCCTGCACGACATCGGCAAGATCGGCGTACCCGACAGGATCCTGCTCAAGCCCGGACCGCTGCTGCCGGACGAGTGGGCCTGGATGATGCGCCATCCCGAGCTCGGGTTCAAGTTGGTGGAGACGGTCCCCTTCCTGACGACGGCGCTCCAGATCGTGCGCTTCCATCACGAGCGCTTCGCCGGCGGCGGCTATCCGCTCGGCTTGCGCGCGGAGGAGATCCCGCTCGGGGCGCGGATTTTCGCCGTGGCCGACGCCCTCGACGCGATGACGGTCGACCGCCCGTACCGCAAAGCTCGGTCCTGGGAAGAGGCGCGCCTCGAGATCGTCCACAACAGCGGCACGCAGTTCGATCCCGTGATCGTCGAGGCGTACCTGGAGATCCTCGAGCGGCTGCCAACACTCGAAGGTTCACCGTAGGGGCGGGCATCGGTCCGCTACAGTAGGGGGGTGCAGGCCACCTCCGCCGCGTCGCCAGTCAAGCCCGAGCTGCCACCCCTTCCATGGGCGGCGATCGGCGTGGGCTTCGCGGCGATGTTCGTCGTCACTGGCGTCCGAACGGTCTTCGCCGTTCTCTATCCGGCGATCGTCGCGGAGATGGACTGGTCGGTCGGACAGGTCACCGGGGCGTTTTCGTCGGGGCTGCTCGTCTACGGACCGACGGCGCTGGCGGTGGGCGTGCTGGTCGACCGCCTCGGCTGTCGCGCGACGATGCTGGTGGGCTGCGTCTTCCTCAGCGTCGGACTAGGGCTGGTCGCGCTGACCACCGAGCTCTGGCACTTGTACGTCGCGTTTACGCTGGCGGTCGGCTTTGGCAGCGCCGCGGTTGGTTTCATCACCGTCGTCAAGCTGGTCTCGCTGAGCGCAGGCCGTCGATTCCCGACCGCGTTTGCGCTGGCGTTCCTCGGGACCGGCATCGGCGCGCTCGTGATGGGGCCGACCCTCCAGGCGGTGCTCGAGCTGGCCGGCTGGCGAGTCGCGGCACTGGTGACGGCGGCGCTCGTCCTGGGCGGCTTGCTCCCACTGGTGGCGACGCTCGCGCCGGGCCGAGAGGCGCACCCCGAGCGGCACACGGCGGCGGATCGCGGGGTGGCGCCTCGCCCACGCCGAGCGCTCTTCGCCGCCTTCTTCCTCGGCAACGCCAGCCTGGGTTACCTGATGCTCGTCCCGACCCACCAGGTAGCCCAATCCCAGAGCGCGGGGTTTTCGCCGATGACGTCGGCCTCGGCCGCCGGCCTCTGGGGAGCGCTCACGGCCGTGGGCGGACTGGCCGGCGGTTGGGCGCTCGAGCGCTGGGGGGCGGGCTGGCTGGCGGTGGTGGCCGCGCTGCTCTTCGGCCTCGGGACGGCCGCCCTGATCCTGAGCACGCCCGAGTTGGCCTGGCTGCTCGTGCTTTTCGTGGTGGTGAGCGGGGTCGGACGCGGGGTGCTCGGCATTCCGCTCGTCGCCGCCCAGACGCGGGCGTTCGCTGGCCCTCGCCTCGGCAGCATCACCGGCCGGCTCGACCTCGGCTATGGGCTCGGCGCCTTTCTCGGCCCCTGGCTGACCGGCGTCGTCCTCGACGCGAGCGGCAGCTACGGGCCAGGGTTTGCGAGCGCCATCGCGTCGGCAATGCTCGTCGCAGTCGGCACTGCCCTCGGCGCGCACCTGGCG
>JACCZL010000804.1 GCA_013695975.1 Chloroflexota bacterium | reverse complement strand
GGCGAGCAGCGCGTCTCGGACGACGAGGGCGGGGGCGGAGTTGGCGGCGCCGGTCTGGGCACCGGCGTGATCGTCGGCGGAGACGCGCCCGGCGTGTAGAAGATGATGCGCGGCTCGCCGGTCACGTCGACCGAGTTGTCGCTGAAGCGAACCGCGCCGCCGACCGCGTCGGTGACCGCCGTGACCGTGCCGGGCGGGCTGTAGCGGTAGACCGTCGGGTCGCCCGAGCCCCAGGTATTCCAGACGACCTGGAAGCGTTGGCCGTTGGCCCTGGTGAACTCGTAGCCCTCTAGGCTCGACTTCCGCCATTATTGGCGGCGACGCAGAGATGAAGCAATGGGTTGACGGAACATGGCTCCCGCGAAGATCCTGGAGGTGTCAACACCCAGGGAGGGAGCCATGCCCGAGATCATCTTACCGAGCCCGATGGTGGGGCTGCTTGCGGCGTTCGAGCCATGCTTTCATGCACCGAGCTACCGGACCTTTCAGGTGGTGCTTGCCGGGTGGATCCATTGCCTGGGGCGGCGGACGGTCACAGGAGTGGCGCTGGCGTCGGGCGGGGTGGGGCAGCGCCACATCTCGGTCTTCCATCGGTTCTTCACACGCGCGACGTGGAGCCTCGACGCTCTGGGGCGGGTGGTCTTCCGGTTGGCGCTGGCCTGGATCCCGGCCGATCAGCCGCTCTACATCCTGATTGACGACACGCTGGCGCGCAAGACGGGCAAAGGGATCGCGCTGGCGACGATGCATCACGACCCGTTGCTGTCGTCGGCCCGCAAGCCGTTCTGTAGCTTCGGCCACGTCTGGGTCGTCCTGGCCCTCTGGGTGCCGTTGCCGATGGGCGGGAGCCGTGGGTTTGCGTTGCCGCTGCTGTTCCGGCTGTACGTCGGGTCCAAGCGCGGTGGCACGCGGGATGCGCCGGGCCGACCGCGTCGCGGCACGCGCCAGCAGGCGGCCGAGAAGGCTCACGCGGCTCATCCGCGCCCGACCAAACTCGCGTTGGCCCGTGAGC
Source organism: Chloroflexota bacterium (assembly GCA_013695975.1). Taxonomy (GTDB): domain Bacteria; phylum Chloroflexota; class UBA6077; order UBA6077; family JACCZL01; genus JACCZL01. Next base: position 1,535 of record JACCZL010000804.1, on the reverse strand, counting down.
TGCTCGCCCTGGTGGCTACCTGGGCTGACGAACGCACCGTCTACGTCGTGGTCGACAGCGCCTACGCGGCGCGCACCCTCCTGGAAGGCCGTCCACCCAACGTCGAGGTGCTCAGTCGCCTGCGGCCGGACGCGGCCCTCTGGGCACGGCCGGGCCGGCGCCGACCGGGTCAACGCGGCCGTCCTCGGCGGCGCGGTCACCGCCTCCCCACCCCCAAGGCGATGGCGGCGACCCGCCGACGTTGGGACCCGCTGCCGCTCACCCTCTATGGTCGCCAGGTCACTCCGCTGGTCTTCGGCTGCATCGCCCTGTGGTACGGCGCGCTCCGCGACCAGCCCGTCCGCATCGTCCTGGTCCGTGATCCCAGCGGTCGCCGCCGTGATGAGGCGTTCTTCTGTACCGACCTGACCGTCGACGCTGCCTTCATCCTCACGGGCTATGCTCGGAGGTGGACCATCGAGGTCGCGTTTCACGATCAAAAGCAGTTCCTCGGCTTCGAGGACCCGCAGAACCAGACCCCCGAGGCCGTCGCACGGACCGCCCCGATGGCCGGCATCGTCTACGACCTCGTCTTGCTCTGGTACGCGGCGCGGGTCCAGCAGGGGCTCGCCGCTCACTGGCTGGTCCGCCCCTGGTATCGGTCCAAGACCACCCCGTCCTTCCTCGACATGCTCACCGCCGTCCGTCAGGAATCGTGGCGCCTCTACTTTTCTGACCCGCCGTTGCCCACACCAGCCGCTCAAAATCCCGCCCCCTCCTGGCACGACGCTTTGCTCGCTACGGCATAAGGGCGGAAGTCGAGTCTAGCTTCGGCTCGGCGAAGCTCAGCCGCTTGACGGCGCGGTCGACGCCGTCGAGCAGCCCGGCGAAGTAGCGGTAGGCGAAGTACGACGGCTTCGGGTTGCCCCTGAGGTCCAGCAAGCCGTAGGCCTGATTCGTCCCGAGGCCGCTCCCCCCCACATCCTGCAGCCAGAACCAGAAGAAGGCCTCGACGCCCGCGTAGGCCGTCCACGACAGGACCTTCGGGACATAGTCGCGCTGCTCGCGGTTGAAGGGATCCTCAGGATTGCTGGTGCTGGTGCCGTGCCGGCTGGTGTAGCTGCCCTCGCCGAGGATGATCGGCTTGAGCTGCGACTGGGGCAGGCCGGCCTCGAGCATGTCCTGGCGCAGCCTCGCGATCCTGCCGATCAGGTTGTCCCCGAAGAGGTGGATCGACACCCAGTCGATCCGCGACTGGCTGCCGCGGGCGATCAGCGCGCCCATCACGCCCTTGACGAAGTAGCGGTCGAAAATACAGTAGGCCGACTTGGGCCGGGCGGGGTCCCAGTCGATCAAGCAGCCGGGGCCGGCCGAGTCGGTGTAGGCGCCGCCGACGACGCCGCCCATCACGACCCTGGCCTCCGGGTCGGCCGCCTTGACGGCCGCGCCGGCCGCCTCGATCATGCGGGCGTAGTCGTCCCGCCCTTGCTGCGTCGCGACGGTGCCGTCGCGGGTGCCGAAGCAGCCGCCGAGGTCGAGGGCCTGGTCGAACTGCT
>JACCZL010000797.1 GCA_013695975.1 Chloroflexota bacterium | reverse complement strand
ACCTGTTCCTCGCCGCCGCCCTGGTGGTCCTCCGCCAGCTCATCCAGCGCGCCCGGCTACGCTACCGCTGGCCCACCCGTCCCTCGACTCGCCGCCTCAAGTAGCGCCTTTTGTCGGTCGCTCTAAGTTCCGCTTCGACAGCGGTGATTGGCGTCTCGCCGGCGACCCTACCGAAGCAGATGGCAGCCATGAGCTCGTCATTCCGCGGCAGCAGCGACTGGCAAAGGCGGCGGACATCTACAAGATGCATACCTATCGAGATGCCCTTGGGCTTCGCTCCTGCATCGTCCTCTATCCCGGTCGAGCGGGGGATGATGCTACGTTCTATCGGACCGACGGCGAAGTACTTCGCCCCTGGTCGATCGAACGCCTGGTGCGAGACGTGATGCTTCCGGGCATCGGCTCACTCCCGCTCAGTCCGGAGAACGCTGGATGACCGGGAGGAGTCGAGGAAAGGCTAGTGAATGGCGCCGCGGGTTCCCGCGGCCAGGACAATCGCGACCTTCAGGAGGGTTGGGATGGTGCAAGAGGCGGACGGAACACTCGGTCAGATCGCACTACTGCTGGAGGAAAGGCCACTCACCGATCCCCGTGTGCTGGACTTGCAGTCCTGGAAGGAGAAGGTCCTGCCCGTTACGCGTCCATTCCTGGCACGAGTAAAGCAAGCGCTCGGCTTCCCCGCGAACTTCGCTAATCCGGGACCTGCTACGGTCAAGCGAGACGTCTTCGATCATCTGAGCGCGAACTTCAACGACGACTTTTTCGCTCGCGTGACGGTGGGGCTTTCCGACGAACCCGAGGGTGACCTGGAGCACGTTCTCTCTTGGGGAGTCGGCAAATGGGGTGGGAGAGAGATTGCGGCCCCCTTCCAGCAGCGTTTGAGCCAGGTTCAAGCGCCAGGGTTCCGAATCAGGACCATCGACGGTAGCAAGGCAGGGGGATTTAGTGGTGGGACGACAGTGCTCCTATGCAAGTCACTCACTCCCGAAGCCCTGCGTACGCGCTCCCTGGATACCCTGGTCGGCGAGATTGCAGGCGACCTCACGTATCTCAAGGAACAGATGGAGAAGACGCGGCCCATTCTTAACGGCCCGAACGGACCGAAGATGTCAGCCACCGCCATATCCGCGTGGCTCCGCGGCGCCCACGGCCTGTACTTCACGCCCTATCAGGTCGCCGCCTTCGTTACCGCGCTGCAGGCCAAAGGCTTTGTCATCCTGAGCGGCCTGTCAGGCACGGGGAAGACCCAGCTTGCCGTCCGCATCGCGAAACTGGTTCTGGGCAGGGCACCCGAGGTGATCCCCGTGCGCCCCGACTGGCGCGACAGCCGCGGCCTGCTGGGGTACTACAACCCCATTAGCGAACGGTACGTCTCGACACCCTTGCTGCGGCAGCTCCTGCCTGACCAGGAGCCTCCGGAATCGCCCCCGCCCCGGAGCGCCGTCGACTTCCAGCGTGTCCGGCAAGCGATCGCGCGAGAGCAGGAGCGCTGGATCCCAGCTTTGCGCCAGTTCGTCGACCGGCTCGAAAAGCTAGACGCGTCGGCCTTGTCCGAACAAGACCTCGATGAAATCTGGCGACCAATGCACAATGGCATCGCCAGCATCGGCCAGGCCGTAGGCACCAAGCTGCAGGGTGACGGGGACGTGCTCAGGGAGGCGACGCGGCGCCTCAGGGCTTCCGAGTCTCCCGGCGAAGGCATGGTCGCGGCCCTGCACTATCTGCGGGAACAGGGGAATGACTGGCATTGGGCCCGCGCCCTGCGCGCCCTCGCGGTCTTCAGGCTCGATGAGACCAGCACCGTCGCCCACCGTCACGCCTTGCGCGACATTCTGCGCGCGCTGGGCTATCCGTCGGCCTTTCGCCTGAGCCGCGCGGTGTGGAGCAGCAACACCAGGGCGATCGACGATGCCTTCCAATTCCTGCGCCGAACGCTTGACGAGCGGCTTCCCGGCCTAGACCGGTTCGAGAAGGCGGTTGCCCCCTGGCTTATCTACGAACAACTGGTGGGTGCGCAGCCGACGAGACCAAGTGAAATCCCGCCGACTGTCATCCAGCATCGATTCATCATTCTGGACGAAATGAACCTGGCGAGGGTGGAATATTACTTCGCCGAGTTCCTGAGTGTGCTGGAAAGCGACCGAGACAGGGAAACGGGTATGACCGTGCAGGCGCTGCCCCTGCATGCTGAGCGTGGGCTGGTCAGGGACGGCCCGCCAGACGACTCCCGGGCGAACGATATCCCAAGCGACCTATCACTCCCACCCTACCTGTACGTGGTCGGAACCGTGAACACGGACGAGACGACCCACGCCTTCAGCCCGAAGGTGCTCGATCGCGCCTTCACCCTCGAGCTCAACGACGTCGACCTACGGCAGGTCGGAGGCGGGCAACACGTCGAGGAAGTGGCCTTCGGGCGTGAACTGGCACGGCTCCTTGCCGACACCTTGCCGGACCAGTATCGGAAGGCCGCTGCTCACGCTATGCAGGACCCGCGGTTCTTTGCCTGGCTAGCGGCTCTGTACAACCGTCTCAGGCCGTACGATCTGCACTTCGGCTACCGCACCCGCGACGAAATCGCCCGCTTTGTCGGCTACGCTCTGGCGTCGCCGCTCAAGGATGGCTTCCAGGAGCGTGGGCCGGATATCTTCATCGGCGCCTTCGACGCGGCGTTGCTCATGAAAGTGCTGCCCAAGTTCCACGGCCCGCGGGCCAAGCTCGGCTCGCCTCTCACCAGTGTCCTGGCATGGGCCGTCGATCCAGACCAACCGGGCGAGGCACATAGGCGGATCGAAAGGGCCCTCGAGACCAGCGGTGCCGTGAGCGCCGAAGCCCTCCTGCAGACTGCCATCGGTGATGGAGCATCCCATGCCCTGTTGCCTCGCACCGCGCAGAAGGCGGCCCGGATGCTGTACGAGGTCGTCACCGTTGGCTTTGCCAGTTTCGCATGAGCGAAAATGCTGACGCGGCTAGAGAGTCTGCCGCGACCTGGTGCGACCGGCAGCCGTCTGCGGGCGGAAGATGCGGTCGCCGCGCGTCGAGGGCGGCCGCAGCGCGGAGACCGACTGGTCAACCCACGTCGCTCCCCTCGCCGGAGAGGACGAGCACGCAGCCGTCCGGAAGTGGGACCGCCGAGGGGTACCAGCGTACGAACGCCATGTCTTCGATCCGCTCCCAGCCACCGAACGGGTCGAGCCGATAGGCCGCCCTGCTGCCGAACCACGGCTCGCCCGGGCCGGCCGAGTAGGTGGCCGTGCCGCCGCACACGAGGAGGCGGCCGTCGAACGGTAGCGCGAGTCCGCTGCAGAACAGGTCGGTCTCGGGCGCGTTCGGCGGGGTGCGCACCTCCCGTAGGGTCGGGTTCCAAATGCGCGTCTCAGCGGGCAGGGTCGGGCCGGTGTTGCCGGAGTAGTAGACGAGCTCGCCGTTGGGCATGAGGGCCGCGTGGACCGCGGCCACCTCCGAGCTCTCGGCGAGCAGCTCCCAGGACTCCATTCACCCACCCGCCTTCGGTCAGCATCTGCTATCCGACGGCAAGGTGATTCTCCCTTAGCAGCGGGCCCGCGGCGAGGTCGCAGCGCCAGTTGACGACCGTTTCGGCCCGGTGGTCGTGTCCGAGTCGAGGTCCGCGACGGCCAGCGCGTAGTCGATGGCCTGGTTTCTGCTCATCGCCAAGCCTTCGGACCATGCCTGCGCGAAGGCCGCCTCACCCAAGGTGGCCCGCGCGACGGCCAGGTCCTGGTCGCGACGAGCGCGCACGGCAGGGAACAGGGCCAGACCACTCCCTTCCTGGGTCGCCTCCGCGGCTGCCGACAACCGCGTTGCCTCCTTCGCTCGACCCTGAGCACCGACCAGCGTGGCCAGCTCCTGCAGACATTCGGCGATGCGGTCTCGTGAGCCGACGTCGCGGAAGGCTACCAGGCTCTTCTTCAGCAGCGCTGCCGCCCGCTCGGCGTCGCCTCGGTACGCGGCGACGCCACCCAGCCCGGCGAGCGCAAGACCAACACCCCAGTTATCGCCCACCTCGCGGCTCAGACCGAGCCCCTCCTGGCACAACGCCGCCGCTCGCTCCTCGTCGCCCTGAACCAGTGCGACCTTGCCCAGGTGGCTAAGCGCCCGGCCCATGCCCCAGGTATCGCCGACCCGACGCTGCGCAGCCAGCGTCTCCTCGTACAGCTCCGCCGCCCGCGCGTAGTTGCGCCGAAAGTCTTCGGCGGCCGCGAGGTTGAACAGTGAGCGAGTGATGTCCGGCTGGTCCCCGAGGGATCGGCGCATGGTGAGGCTCTCCTCGAGCAGCTCGACTCCCTCGTCGAGGAAGCCCAGCCACTGCTTCACCATGCCGAGATGGCTGAGCGCCCAGGCAAGCCCCTCGGCGTCGTCCAGTTCGCGGTAGAGGGCCGCGCCCGCCTCGAGCAGCGTCGACGCCCGCACCGACTCATTCTGCATCCGGGCGATGCTCCCCTCCGCCGTCAGCAGCTTGGCTCGGATGGGCACTGGGGCGTCCCCAGTGGCCGCGAGTGCCTGCTGGAGCCACCAGCTCCCTTCACTTAGATAGCCTCGCCTGAACCAGAATCGCCAGAGCGCGCCCGCAAGGCGGGCAGCGAGGACGGGGTCACCCGCGCCGGCCTGGAGGGCCCAGGTCAGGGCGGCCCGCAAGTTCGGATGCTCCTCATCCAGGCGGGCCGCCCAGTCAGACTGCTCCGGCCCGCCGAGCCTGCGTTCCCCCTCTTC
>JACCZL010000788.1 GCA_013695975.1 Chloroflexota bacterium | reverse complement strand
GCGCGAGGCCTCGCGCCCCTACTACGGGGCTCGTGCTGGCTGGCGCGGCGGCCGGCCTGGCGGTCGGGACGAAGGGGACCGCGCTGTTGGCCGTCCCGGGCCTGGTGGTTGGATTGGTCGCGCTGTTGGCGCGGCGGCGGGATCGGCGGGTGCTGGCCGGCGCCGCGTTCGGGGGAGTGGCGGCGTTCCTGCTCGGCTCATACATCTACGTCCAGAACTGGCTCCTCTACGGGGCCCTGTCCCCAGCCGCGTTCAAGCTCGAGACCGCCGTCGGCGAGGTTACCCCGCAAGGCTTTGCCGCGAATCTGGCCCGCACGCTGTATCGCTTCGCGTTTGCCGACCTCCACGGACCGCTGCTCAATCCGGCCGCTCGGCCGTTGCGTGAGCCGATCGAGGGCACGCTCGCGGCGCTGGGTGAGCGGATCTTCGCTATCCTCGGTATCCCTCTCGTGGTCGGCGACCTCGATATCCCCTGGTGGGTTGAGTTTACGTTCATCCCCCCGCCCTCGCTCGTGTACTTCTCGGGCGTGGGGCCGATCGGCGGCCTGATCCTGGTGTTCGCCCTCGCTGCCCTGGTCTGGCCCGGCCGGATTCGGCCGGAGCGGCGGCTGCTGGGCTTCGCCGCGGTCAGCTATCTGGTGTTGATGGCGGCGACGCTCCGCTGGAATCCGTTCGCGGGGGGACGATTCCTCATCACGGCCTGCGCGGTGGCTGCGCCGCTCCTGGGGGCAATCATGGAGCGGCGTGGGAGCGAGCGGGCGCTCGCGCTCGTCGTCGCGCTGTGGGTCGGACTGAGCGGTCTCTATGTGGCGACCTTTAACGACGACAAGCCGGTGCCCTGGCTGATTGGCCGCGAGCGCCCCGGTCTCGTGAGCCCACGCTATCCCAATCGGCAGCCGCTCTTCCGCCAGATCGAGCAGGAGCTGGGGCCGACCAGCACGGTGGGGGTTTACGATAACTACGATGCGCTGCCCTATCGCAAGGATCAGTGGGAGTATCCGTTCTTTGGGCGACGGTTTACGCGGACGGTGCTCCCGCTGGTGCGGCCGAACTATGCCGAGCGGATGGGGATCGGGCGCCCGCCGCCCTGGACGAACGAGGGGCTGGCGTCGGCCTACCCGCCGACGTACGTCGCCGTACATGGCTGGTCAGCCAACCCCAACCGCCGCCTGGAGCTGCTCCACCCCGACTGTTTCGAGCTGCCCTTGCCGACGGCGCCGTCGTGGCCCTGGGAGCTCTGGCGGTGTCGGGACGACGACCCGCGGAGCGTGCTGGAGAACGGGGATCTCCGAGCATGGCCAAGCGGCTGGGCGGTCGATGTGGCTGGCGACGGGCGGCTCGACGTGACGGCGGTCGAGCCAGTGGCCGGGGGCGAGCCGTTCCGCTTGCGGCTGGACTATCGGGCGGGCGACGCGGACGACGTGGGGGGGATTGTCCAGGAAGTGCCAGTCGATACATTGCGAGGGAGGGTCCTGGTGGTGGATGCGCGGGTGCGGGCCGACCGCGTGGGGGCGGCCGTGCTGGTGGTCGACGATGGCGAGGATGCCAGCGAGGTGGCGAGCGAGTCGACTGCGGGGGAGACACTGCGGATCGAGCACACCGTACACCCGCGGGCGCTCGGGCTGTGGGTCCGGCTCGACGCGAGCGGGGCCGGGGAAGACGCGGTCGTGCTGGCGCGGACGATCCTGGCGATTCCGCGGCAGCAGTAGGCGGCAACGGTGATGACGGATCCCTTGCGGGTGGGACTGTTTGCCCTGAGCCTGGGGGCGGTGATGGCCAGCAGCCTGCTGGTGGTGAGTCCGCTCCGGCTGGGCGGGACCGGGACGGTGCTGGCGCTGTGGCTGGTCGGCTGCGGGCAGATCGTCCTGCTGGCCGAGGGGTTGTCGCTCCTGCACGCGCTGGACTGGCCGGGGTTTCTGGCGGGGCACGCCCTGCTGCTGGGTGGGGCAGTATTGTGGGCGCGGCGGTGGCCGGCCGAGGCGCGCTGGTATGGACTTGACCAGCCGCGGGCCGGGCTGGCCAGGCTGGGGCCGGTCGTCTGGGATTGGCAAACGCCGGCGCTGCCGTTGTTGGCCGTCGCGGTGGTGCTGGTCGGGTTGATCAGCCTTGGACAGGCACTGTGGGTCCCGCCGAATAGCTGGGACTCGCTCTCCTACCATCTCAGCCGCATCGGCTACTACCTGCAATTTGGCTCGCTGGACCATTATCCGGTCGACGATGCACGCCAGTTTGCCTCGCCCCCGAACGCGGAGCTGCTGATCCTGTGGACGGTGGCGTTCCTGCGGGCCGACTGGCTGGCGAACCTGGCGCAGCTGCTGGCCTGGGTGGTGACCAGCGTGGCCGTCTACGGGCTGGGGCGGCAGGTCGGGTTTGGGTCGCGGGGGGCCGTCTTCGCGGCCGGGCTGTTCGCGCTCCTGCCGCAGTCGGTCCTCCAGAGCACGAGCACCCTGAACGATCTGGCGATGGTCAGCTTCGTGGCCGCCAGCCTGTACTTCCTGCTGCATGCCAGTGGGCAGT
>JACCZL010000770.1 GCA_013695975.1 Chloroflexota bacterium | reverse complement strand
ACGCGAGGGAGAGGGGAGGCCCGTCGCCATGTCGTCTTCTGAGTTCGAGCGCCCGCTCCGGGCGTTGTCGCGCCGCCAGTTCCTGCGCGGCTGTGCGCTCGCCTCCGGCGGGCTGGCGCTCGTCGTGGCCTGTGGGCCACAACCAGCGGCCCCCGCCCCGGCGCCTAAGGCGGATGCTCCGGCCGCGCCGGCCCAGCAAGCCCCCGCGCAGAAGCCGGCTGAGGCAGCCAAGCCGGTCGAGTCCAAGCCGGCCGCCAGCAGCGAGACCCCCAAGCAGGGTGGTGCCCTCCGAGTCGGCTTTTACATCGAGGCGGCCACGATGGACCCTCATCTCTCGGGGAGCAAGATCGACCGCCAGGTCTACCACAACGTCTTCGACCCGCTGGTCGTCATCGACACCAAGCTCCAGGTCAAGCCCAACCTGGCCGAGTCCTGGCAGACCCCAGATCCGAAGACGATCGTGTTCAAGCTCCGTCAGGGCGTGAAGTTCCATGACGGCACTGACTTCAACGCCGAGGCCGCCAGGTTCAACTTCGAGCGGATGGCGACCGAGCCGAAGTCCGTCCGCAAGGGCGAGATCGCCAACATCGAGTCCGCTGAGGTGGTCGACCCCTACACCCTCAAGCTGAATCTCAAGAAGCCCGATGCGTCGCTCCTGGCGACCCTGACCGACCGGGCCGGCATGATGATCTCGCCTGAGGCGATCAAGAAGCTCGGTCCAGACCTCGAGCGCAACTCGGCCGGCGCGGGCACCGGACCGTTCCAGTTCGTCGAGTGGGTCAAGGACGACCACATCCTGCTCAAGCGCAACGACAGCTACTGGAACAAGGGGGGCGGGCCGTACCTCGAGCAGATCCGCTACCGCCCGATCCCCGACGACACCGTCAAGCTCCAGAGCCTCCAGGCCGGCGAGATCGACGTGATGGACTACGTCGCCCCGCGCGACGTGGCGGCGGTCAAGGCGGACCGGAACCTGGTCGAGCTCGACGTCCCGTCGCTGGCCTGCTTCTGGTATCAGCTCAATACGACCAAGCCACCGTTCGACAACAAGGCCCTCCGCCAGGCCACCATGTACGGCCTCGATACCGAGGCGATCGTCAAGGGCGTCTGGCTGGGTGTCGGCGTTGCGGCGAACGGGCCGATCTCGCCGTCAAGCTGGGCCTACGACGACGCGATCAAGCCGATCAAGCGCGACGTGGCCAGGGCCAAGGAAAAGCTGGCCGAAGGCGGGATGCCGAACGGCTTCAGCTTCACGGTCAACACCAACAACATCCCGATCAACGTCCAGGAAGCGGAGGTCATGAAGGCCCAGCTCGCCGAGGTCGGGATCACGATGAACGTCAACCTGACCGACAGCGCCCGGCTGCTGGCCGAGGGCAACTCGAAGACCGCCCAGATGTCGAGCTACCAGTGGAGCGGCCGCCCGGACCCGGACGGCAACGTCTACCAGTTCTTCCGCACCACCCCGGGCACCTCGCTGAACTGGTCGGGACTGTCGAACCCGAGGGTCGACGAGCTGCTCGATCGGACCCGCGAGGTTGCCGACCAGGCCGAGCGCAAGAAGCTGTACAGCGAGATCATCAAGATCCTGCACGAGGAGGTCCCCGGCATCTTCGTCGTCCACCCGATCGAGCCGAAAGCGTTCAGCCCCAAGGTCCAGGCCTACGAGCCTGTGCCTGACGGCATGATGCGCTTCAAGGACGTCTGGCTGAAGTGAAGTAGGTGGTAGGTGGTAGGTGGGGTTTGATCCCCTCCCCCACCTACCACCTACCACCCGATGGGTACCCTCGTCCTCCGCCGGCTGCTCGCTTCGATACCGGTGCTGGTGCTCGTCACCGCCGGGGTGTTCTCGTTGATCCATCTGACGCCGGGCGATCCGGTCGAGGCGATGATGGGCGAGTCGCAGGACCCCGTGGCTAAGGAGGCGTTGCGGCGCCAGCTCGGGCTCGACCGGCCACTCTACGTCCAGTACGCGGTCTGGGTCGGAAGGGTGTTGCAGGGTGACCTGGGGCGGTCGATCCGCAACAACGAGCCGGTCGTCGAGAACATCGGCCGCCGGATTCGACCGAGCATCCAGCTCGCGCTCTTTGCGATGCTGATCTCGCTGACGGTCGCCTTCCCAGTCGGCATCCTCTCGGCCACCCACCGCAACTCGCCAGTCGACGGCCTCGGGACGATGTTCGCCCTGTTCGGGATCTGCATGCCGAACTTCCTGATCGCCCTGCTGCTGATCTTCGTCTTCGGCGTCAGCCTACGCTGGCTGCCGATCTCCGGCTACGTCGACCCGCTCCAGGATCCGCTGGCCGGGATCCGCTCGCTGACCCTGCCCGCGGTCACCCTCGGGCTGGCCCTCGCGGCGGTGATCACCCGCACGCTCCGATCGTCCCTGCTGGAGGTGCTCTCGGAGGACTACGTCCGGACGGCGCGCGCCAAGGGGCTGGCCGACCGCCTGGTGATCCGCCGCCACGCCCTCAAGAACGGCCTGATTCCGGTTGTGACCCTGCTCGGCCTCCAGTTCGGGACCCTGATCGGCGGCGCCGTCATCACCGAGTACGTCTTCGCCCTGCCCGGCGTCGGGCGCCTGGTCGTCGACGCGATCTTCTCCCGCGACTACCCGCTCGTCCAGGGCGTGATCCTCCTGATCTCGATCGGCTTCATCCTCAGCAACCTGGTCGTCGACGTCGTCTACGGCTGGCTCGACCCGCGGATCCGCTATGGCTGACACGGGGGTTCAACGTTCCGGGCTCCGCGCGCCGGGTGCTGCCACGTTGAACGCGGAACACGGAGCTCGGAGCTTCGCCCCGCGGCCGGTGCGGGAGCGCCGCTGGGTCGTTGTGCGGCGGGCGCTCAGCGCGCGCCTGGCGCCGTTCGGTGGCCTGGTGGTCCTGCTGGCGGTGCTGGCGGCGATCTTCGCGCCGCTCGTCTCGCCGTACGACCCGCTCCAGCAGGATCTTGCCAGGATCCTGGCCCCACCCGGTGGGGACCACTTGCTGGGGACCGACAACGTCGGGCGCGACATCCTGGCGCGGGTGATCTGGGGGACCCGGGTCTCGCTCGTCGCGGGCTTCGTCTCGGTCGCGATCGCGGCGGTCGTGGGCTCGCTGCTCGGCCTGGGAGCCGGCTTCTGGGGCGGGCGCGTCGACGGGGGCGTGATGCGGCTGATGGACGCGATCCTCGCCTTCCCGCCGCTCGTCCTAGCGCTGGCGCTCGGGGCGGTCCTCGGGGCGGGGCTGACGGGGGTCCTGATCGCGCTCGGCGTCGTCTACACCCCGACCTTCGCTCGGCTGATGCGTGGGCAGGTCCTGACGATCAAGGCCCGCGAGTACGTCGAGGCGGCGCGGGTGCTCGGCGCCCCGAACTGGCGGATCGTCCGGCGGCACGTCCTGCCGAACGCGGCCACCCCGATCGTCGTCCAGGCCTCGCTGAGCGTCGCCTTCGCGATCCTGGCCGAGGCCTCGCTCTCCTTCCTCGGCCTGGGCATCCAGCCGCCCGAGCCCTCCTGGGGCAGCATGATCAACGCCGGCCGCGGCTACCTCCAGCAGGCCCCCTGGATCGTCTTCGGCCCCGGCGCCGCCCTCTTCGTGACCGTCCTCGGCCTCAACTTCGTCGGCGACGCCGTCCGCGACGCCCTCGACCCCCGCCTCCGCGTCTGAGCGGGACGCAACAGCGCCTGGAATATTGCAGCCTCCCCCCACAGCCGACAGCTTGATCCTTGGAGCGGCGACTGGCGTTCGACGCCTCACCGGGCGAGAGCTGCAAGTCATCCGACGCCACATCGCCAGCGTGGGCTTCGATCCCACGGCCAGCCTGCCTGCAGATGCCCGCGTCTTCGGGCTGACGCCGCTTGGCGCGCGCGGCCCCTTGCGGCTTGGTGATCCGGTCGATGTGGCCGAGCTGCACTACCTACGTCACGCTATCTTTCAGCAAGAATGGCCCGTCGGCACGTCGCGCGGCGACTATATCCGCAGTGCGCGGGACCTGGCCGTGGACCCACGGAGCGGCGTCCTCGTCAGCGAGTACCGCCACTACGGCTGGCACGTCGCGATCGTCGGCCGCTCGCGGTCGCTCCAAGGCTCTCAGGGCTATCCGCTGATGATGGTAGAATATCGCGTGGTCAATGGGTATTGGACGACGGTGTTGCAGTTACGGCAAGGGTATGCGCATTTCGAAGCGGGGTACCGGACGAGGAAGTTATGGCTGAGGCTGCCAACTTGAGCGGGACCATTGATCCGACGATCCGTGGTGTCACGGCTGTACTCGGATCCATGCCCGACGTTGCTCGCGCGTGGCCCTCGTGGTCGGACGAGGCTCAGGTTGACTTCTACCTGGAATGGGATGCTTTAATGGATCATCTCGGGGAAGTGACCGAGGCTCACGAAGAAGGGCGTCTCAGCTCCGAGCAGCTCGCCTCGTTCCGCGAGCTGGTCGACACCCTCGAGCGGGTC
>JACCZL010000738.1 GCA_013695975.1 Chloroflexota bacterium | reverse complement strand
CGGCTCGGGGAGCTATAGCGATCTCGCTCGGATGGCTCTTCACGCGAGCTACTCGCGCGGGGGCCGCGCTCGCCGCGCCCGCCTGCCCGCGAGGCGCCGCCACTCCGGCGGAGGCCGGTGGCGATGACCGTGATCTTGAGGCCGGCCTGTGGGCGGGGGTGGAGCACGGCGCCGAAGATCATGTTCGCCGAAGGATCAACGGCCTCGGAGACGGCGTTAGCCGCTTCGGTGACTTCCTGGAGGGTCAAATCGGAGCCGCCGCTGACGTTGACCAGGATGCCGGTCGCGCCCTCGATCGACGTTTCTAGCAGGGGGCTCGTGATCGCGGCGCGCGCGGCGCGGAGGGCACGATCCTCACCCTGACCCTCGCCGATCGCCATCAGCGCCGTGCCGGCGCCGACCATCACCGACTTGACGTCGGCGAAGTCGAGGTTGATGAGTCCGGTCTGGGTGACCAGGTCCGAGATCCCCTGGACGCCCTGTCGAAGGACGTCGTCCGCGAGCCGAAACGCTTCGACCACAGTCATCTGGGCGTCGGCGAGCTTGAGGAGGCGGTCGTTCGGGATCACAATGAGGGCGTCGACCTTGTCGCGAAGCTGGGCGATGCCTTCCTCAGCGGCCTTCTGACGTCGATAGCCCTCGAACCCGAACGGCAGGGTCACCACGCCGACGGTAAGGGCCTTGATGGCGCGGGCACACTCGGCTATGACCGGCGAGGCGCCGGTGCCCGTTCCGCCGCCCATGCCGGCGGTAATGAAGACCATGTCGGCCCCGTCGAGCTCTTCCTCCAGCCGCTCGCGACTGACCTCGGCCGCGCGAGCGCCCGCCACCGGGTCGCCGCCCGCCCCGAGCCCGCGCGCGGTCCGCCCGCCGATCTGGAGCTTGCGTAGGGCGCTCGATGCCGCCAGCGCCTGGGCATCGGTGTTGACCGCGATGAAGTCGACGCCACGCACCCCGACCTGGACCATCCGATTGATGGCGTTGTTGCCGCCGCCGCCAACACCGACGATCTTGACCTCGGTGAAGCCCCGAGCGTTGGAACCGAGTGGCGCGTCGACGATCTTGGGGACGATCGCGGCCGGGCGACTGGGCTCGCCAAGCCGACTCGGATCGAAGCCGCCGTGGGGGCGCTCGAGCTTAGCCACGGCGCAGTACCTCCTCCGCCAGTCGGACGTAGCCTTCAACTGCACGCTCGGCGCCGGGATACCCGAAGACGGTCTTGCCAGTGGAGGCGGCCTCGAGGATCTTGCTGTTCGTCCCGATCTCGGTCGCAAAGACGCGCGCCCCCCAGCGTTCGCGGAGATACTCGGTCACCTGCTTCTCCTCGCGCAGCCGACGGTCCAGCTTGCTCAGCAGGATCCCGATGACCTCGAGCTTGGGATTCAGGTACAGCACCTCTTCGATACTCTCCTCGATCATCTGGAGACCCTGGAGCGAAAAGAAGCGCGCTTCGGTCGGGATCAGCACGCGCTGCGCCGCGACCAGGGCGTTGATGGTCAGCAGGCCGAGCGAAGGAGGCGTGTCGATCAAGACGTAGTCGTAGCTCGAGTCGAGCTGGGCCAGTTGGTCGCGCAGGCGCATCTCGCGCCCGAGCTTGTTCATGAGCTGGGCCTCGGCGCCGGCCAGCGCGAGCGACGCGGGCACCAGGTCTACGCGCCCAGTCCCGTTGGAGATGGGCACGATCGGGAGACGCACGTGGCGATCGAGCAAGGCGTCCGCCACGGTATCGGCGCCGACCTTCGACACGCCCAGGGCACTGGTCAGGTTGCCCTGGGGATCCATGTCGATCAGTAGCACCCGTCGGCCGTGCTTGGCCAGCGATGGGCCCAGGTTGGCGGTGGTGGTGGTCTTCCCGACACCACCCTTTTGATTGGCCACCGCGATCACGATCGCCATGCGCCCTCGTTCTCCGCGCCCTGGAACCCGGCCCCGCCGAATCCTAGCATAGCCCCCCAAAGCATACAACGAGATGACGGTCAAAAATCCGCGCCGGTGCCAAACCTTGACACGGATGTGAGGCGCCCCTATGCTTGGCGCGTCCGCCTCTCCGCTCGGGCGTCGGCACGATCGCCGTCTGCCATCATCTCGGCGGGAGGGAAGCGTGTCCGAAGCGGTGCCACGGGTCTGCGAGGGCTGCGGTGGACGGAACCAGCCCGCGGCTGAAACCTGCGACTGGTGCGCTCGTCCGTTCTCCGAGCATCGGCGGTGGATCAGAATCCGATGGTGGCAGCTTGCCGCCGCGCTCGTCCTCGCAAGCGTCGTGGCCGCCGTGGTGGGCGTGGCTGCGCTCTCCACGGGCCAGCTCGACCTAAGGC
>JACCZL010000169.1 GCA_013695975.1 Chloroflexota bacterium | reverse complement strand
TGATCGGGCCGGCCAGGGTCGGTATCCAGGACTGGACGACGCTCCAGCCGCCGTTCGGACTCGTCTGCCAGCGGTGCAGGACGCCAGTCAGGCCGCCCGGCGTGCCATCGCCGAGCGTGGCGAACACCTCCAGCCGACCGTCGGCGTTCTGAGCGACTCCGAGGCCGCCCGGGCTACCCTCGAGGCTCTCCCAGGCGCTCCAGCCGCTCGGCGCCCCAGCGTCCTGCCAGATGTGCCAGGCCTCGCTCCCGGCGGCGTCGCGGCTGACCGTGAACACCTCGAGACGGCCGTCGGCGTTCGTGCCGACGATCGCTCGGTCGAGCCCAAGGGCGACGGCCGGCGTGCTGAGACTCGCCCAGCCGCTCCAAGCGCCGCCTGGCGTCGTCTCCCAACGGTGCCAGACGTCGGGGCCGTTGCTAACCGAGAACACCTCCAGCCGACCATCGGCGTTCCGGCCGACCGACACGTCGGCGAGCTGGGCCCCGGCCGGCATCCCGAGGTCCTCCCAGGCGTCCCAGCCGGTCCCGGGCGCGGCCGCCTGGTGCCGACCCCAGAGGCCGCCGCCGAGGACGACGACGAACACCGCCAGGCGTCCGTCTGGGATCGCTCCGACAGCAAGCGCGAACGGCAGCAGTCCGCTCGGCGTACCCAGGCTGTGCCAACCGCTCCAGCCGCCCGCCGCCTGCTGCCAGATGTGCCAAACGGCCATGCCGCTGCCGAGCGCGAACACCTCCAGCCGATCGTCGCCATTGCGGCCAACCTCGGCCGTCACGTTGGCCAGGCCGCCGGGCGGCGCGCCGAGGCTGTCCAAGGTGCTCCAACCGGTCGCGGGCGGCAGGTTCTGCCAGGCGTGCCAGCAGACTCCACTGCTCATCAGTCCAACTCGGACGAACAGCTCCAGGCGGCCGTCGCCCTGCTGGCCGAGGGCCAGGTCGCCCGGGTCGCCGGCCGGTGGTGCGCCGAGCGTGTCCCAGCCGCTCCAGCCGGCGCCCGGCGCGTTCTGCCAGGCATGCACGATTTCCAGCCCGGTGCCGCCGACGCCGTGACCGAATACATCCAGCCGCCCATCCACGTTGCGGCCGGCGACCGGCCTGCCGCCGACTACCGGCCCACCCAGCGAAGCCCACCCGTTCCAGCCTGCCATCTCTCCTCCCCATGCACGGAACGGCCCGTCCGCCCGGACCGCCGCCAACAAGCAGGGACCGACCGCGCCGCGAACAGGGTAGCGGCGACCGGAGGGGCGTTGCCAGGAGGGAGCCAATGCCCATCGCCGTCATCAACCCCTCCAGCGCCCGCGGCCCGGCCCGCGGGATATCCCGCGCGTAAGTGCCCAAGATTCGAAGGCGCCGAAGATGACTACGCCTCAGGGTTGGTTTGCCGCGAGACGTGGACGGGAGGCCCAGAGGACGAGGACGGCGGCGGCGGCGAAGATCGGGATGCCGAGCCCGAGCGCCGGGTAGCCGCCCGTCGCCAGGAGGAGCCCGCCGACCCCGCCGCCGACGGCCGTGCCAAGGCTGTTCGCCGACTGGTTCGCGGTCATCGTCGTCGCGCGGCCGGCCGGTGACTCGGAGATCAGGAGCGTCATGGAGGTCGCCTCGACGATCCCCAGCAGCATCGTCCCGCACGCGGCGAGCCCGATCGCCACGATCGGTCCGACCGGCGCGACCAGCGCCGCGCTGAACCCCAGCGCCGCCAGCGGCATCAGGCCGCCGATCAACGGCCGGGGCGGAAGCGTCCCCAAGAGGCGTCCGGCCAGCAGGCTGCCGAAAAAGTGGCCGGAGCCGAGCCCCGTGTACCCGAAGCCGGCTTGCTGACTGCTCAGCCCGTGCTGCTCGATCAGGAACGCTCCCAGATAGGTGGCGAGGATCCAGATGAAGGTGCCCCGCAGGAACGTCGCGCCGATCACGCCGAGGGTGGGATAGTGGCGGACAAGCGGGCCGTAGGCGCCGAGCAGGGTCGACCGGGACGCGTGGCCCTCGGGCTCGCCATCGGACGGGAGCAAGAGCGTCGAGAGGAGCAGCGTCAGCAGCGCGGCGGCGGCGAGCGCGCCGAAGGCCGCCCGCCAGGTGTCGGCGAGCGCCGCGATCGTCGTCAGCGCGGGGATACCCACGATCGCGGAGCCGGAGAGCGCGGCCACGACATAACTCATCGCGCGAGTCCGGGCCAGACCCGAGAACCGCGCCCCGACGATCGCGAGCGCGACTGGCGCGACGACCGCCCGTCCCAGGGCACCGAAGATCGCCGCCAGGAGCAGCAGCTCAAAGGTTGGCGCGAGCCCGGTCGCGAGCGCGCCAAGGGCGGCGGCGGCCGTGCCGGCGAGCAGCATCAGGCGGTTGCCGAATCGATCGGCGAGCGGTCCCATCGCCAGACCGAGCACGGCCGCGGTGCCGTTCAACAGGGCGGGGACCTGACCAAGGAGCGCGATGCTGGTGCCCAGCTCGCTCGCCACCTGGGGGAAGAACGGGCCCAGCGCGTACGAGCTCAGGACGGCGATGAACGCCGCCGGGCAAATCGCAAGCAAGATCCGGCCGCTGCCTCCGGCCGGCCCATCCCCCTCGCGCGTGGGCGCCCGGCCGATGGCGCGCGATGCGCCGGTCACTGGCTCAGCTCGTTTGGCCTGTTCCTTCGCCAGCAGCGGTCTTGCCGCCGAGCCGTCAGGCACCGGAAGGTAGCTGGAAGAGCTCGACCGCCGCGCCGTCGGGGTCGCGCAGGTAGATCACCCTTGCCCCCGTGTTCGGCCCCTCCAGGAGCTCGACCGGTGCGTCGGAGATAAACGTCGCGCCGGTGGCGCGGAGCCGCTCCACCACCGCGACGACGTCGTCGACGCGGAAGCAGACGTGGCCGCTTCCAGGCTGGTTGGAACGGAAGCTGAGGGGCTGCCCGCTCGGATCGAGGTATTGCAGCAGCTCGACCCGGGTGGTCTCGTCCCCGGCCCGCATGAAGGCGATCCGCAGTCGGGCGCCAGGCATGCCGACGACCTGCGCGATCGTCTCGTCGTCTCGGTCGAACACCATCTGGACCTCGAGCCCGATCCCATCCCGGTAAAAGGCGATCGCCCGGTCCAGGTCGCTAACGGTGATCCCGGCGTGGTGAATGACCACTCCCATCACAGCTCCTCTCGGTGGTTATCTCGGGTCGGCGAGCAGCCCGTCAGACCGGCTGTTCCGCGCGGCCCCACGCGTCATCATGCCGCGGGCTGAGGATCGAAGCGCAGGTGCAGCGGTCGAAACGAGCGGTTCACGAAGCCGGCGTAGTGGGGGGCCTCGGCGGTCGGGTCGAGCCGCGGGTTGGGCAGCCGCGTCAGCAGGGCGTCCATCGCCTCGTGCGCCTCGGCGCGCGCGAGCCCGGCGCCGACGCAGTGACGCGGGCCGACGTTGAAGGCGAGGTGATTTCGGAAGGCGCGTCGATGCAGGTCGAGCTGGGCCGGTTCCGAGTAATGCTCGGGGTCGCGATTGGCCGCGGCGTTGATCGGATGGACCCGGTCGCCATGGCGGATCAGGGTCCCCGCGAGTTTCACGTCGCGGGTGGCCACGCGGACCCTGATGTGGGTGACCGTTATCGCGCGCAGCGTCTCGTCGACGAACCGGGGCAGGAGCGCGGCCCGGTCCGCTGCGACCTGCGCTCGTAACCCCTCGCGCGTCACCAGCAGGTACGTCAGGGTACAAAGGAGGTGGGTGGTGGTTTCGGTTCCGGCCTCGAAGAGCACCTTGCATTGCGCGAGGACGTCGTCGTCCCCCCAGTCGTCGAAGATGGTCGGTCCGACCTCCCAGAGGGCGCTGATGTAGTCGTCTCGGGGGTTGGTCCGGCGCTCCTGCACGACCGGCCGCAGCAGCGCCTCGAGGTCGCGCGTCGCGCGCCGCGCTCCTTCGACGAGCTCGGGCACGTCACCATAGGTGTGTCGCCAGGCCAGGACCTGGTCCATCCACCGCTTGGATTGGGCCAGGAGCCGATCGTCGTCGGTCGCGATACCCAGGACGGCCGCGACGACGCTGACCGGGACGTGATCGGCAAACTCGGCGCCGATCTCGACCCGCCCGCGGGGCGCGAAGGCGTCGATACGTCCCTCGACGAGCGGCCGGATCAGGCGGCCGCGATACTCCTCCACTTTGTCCGAGCTCAGATAGCGTGTCATGTGCCTGTGGAGCGCCTTGTGCGCCTCGCCGTCGATCGTCAGGATACCGCGGCGGCCGCCGATCTCCTGCCAGCCGGTGAGGGTGCCGGTCGCCGCCGCGAACAGGTCTTCGCGGCGCTCGACGAAGGCGCAGTCCTCGTAGCCGGTGACCAGCCAGGCGTGCATACCCGCGTCCCAGTAGACAGGTCCTTGCCGTCGGATCGCCTCGTAGTTGTCGTACGGGTCGAGTCCCGCCAGCTCCCTCAGCGTTGCCGGAGCGTCGATCACGGGCAGCTCCTCGCGTCGGCAGTTCGTGCTCGTCATTGGCCAAGCACCAGGTTCGGGAGGAACAGCACCATGTCCTTCCACACCGCCGCCACGATCACCGACAGGACCAGCGCGAGGAACGGCCGCCACACGGCTCGGGTGAACTGGTTGACGGTGATGCCGGCAATCTGACAGGTGATGAACATCGTGATGCCGACCGGCGGCGTGATCAGCCCGATCATCGTCGCCAGGACGAAGACCAGGCCGAAGTGGACCGGATCGATGCCGGCCTGCGCCACGACCGGTGCCAGGACCGGCGTCATCAGGACGAGCATCGTCGTCTCTTCCATCGCGGTCCCTAGCAAGAGCGTGACCAAGGCGATGATCAGCAGCGTAAGCTCCGGTGAGCTCTGGAACGGCAGAAACATCCCACGCATGGTGTCGCCGACTCGCTCCGCGGTCATGATCCACGACACCCCTGTCGCGGTCGCGACGACGAACAACACGCCGCCGGTCATGCGCGCCGACTCGCGAAGGGCGGTGAAGATCGCCGCCGGGGTGAGCGAGCGGTACACCGTGACCCCGATCAGGAGCGCGTACGCCACGGCCGCCGCGGCCCCCTCGGTGGGCGTGTAGACGCCGGAGAACATGCCGCCGAGGATGATGCCCGGCATGATCAGCGCGAACACGGCGTCACGCCCGGCTCGCAGCAGATGGCGCCCATCGAACGCGGTGCGAGCCATCCGCCCACTCTCCGCGGACAGTGTGAGCGTGATCATCAGGAACAGGCCGATGACCAGGCCCGGGATCACGCCGGCGAGCAACAGGCGCCCGAGCGACACGTTCGAGAGGCTCGAGTACAGCACCATCGCAACACTCGGTGGGATGATCGGCCCGATCGTCGCGGCGGACGCCGTCAGCGCCGCCGAGCTGGCCGCGCTGAAGCCGGCCTTCTTGAGCGAGGGGATCATGATCGAGCCGATCCCCGCCGCGTCGGCTGTGGCCGAACCGGACATGCCGGACATGACGACGTTGGCGACCACGACGGCATGGCCCAGGCCGCCTCGGACGTGGCCGACCGCGGCCACCGCGAACGCCACCAGGCGCTCGGTCATGCCGCACGCGTTCAGCAGGTTGCCGGCCAGCAGGAAGAGCGGGACTGCAAGCAGCGTGAAGGACTCGGCCACCATGCCGATCGGCCGTTGCGCGATGAGGGTCGGCGGCATCCCCGGGTTGATCAGGTACAGGTACGATGCTGACGTCAGAATCATCGAGTAGCCGACCGGCACGCCAACGAAGATGAGGACCAGGAAGACCGCGCTCAGCGCGACGAGCGGGCTATCCACGGTCTTCCTTAGCGGTGACCCCGAGGGCCTCGTTGGACGTCTCGAGCGGCCGTCCGCGCAGCACGCGCCAAAGGTCCGCGAGCGCGAACATCCCAAGCAAGGCGCCCCCCACCGGCAACGCCAGGTAGATCCAGAACGACGGGATCCCCGTCGCTGGCGAGGTCGAACGACTGGCCGGGCCGAACAGGGGCTGGCTCACCCACACCAGCACGCCTATTGCGATCAGCCCGGCGACGGTCGCGAAACCCTGCGCGGGCAGTCGAGCACGTTTCGGAAGGAGCTCGGTGAGGGTGTCGACGACGATGTGCTGGTGCCGACCGGCCGCGGCCGCCGCCCCCACGAACACCAGCCACACCAGGACGTAGCGCGCCAGCTCCTCGGGCCAGGTCAAGGCGATGCGGAGCACGTAGCGCCCGACGATCTGGATCAGGACGATGATCACGATGGTGGCCAACAGCATCGCGCCGACCGTCTCGACCAGATCCTGGACACGTTTCATGGCAGACTCCCGTCCGCGGGGCCGGCCTCGGCGACACGGCCAGGGCCGACCCCAATCTCGTCACCACCTCCTCTGCAGCCGCCGCGCAAAGCGAGCGGCCGCATCAGAGCCCGAGGACCTCCTCGAGAAGCGCCTTCTCCGCCGGGTCGGTCACCATCTTCGCATGCACCTCCCGCTTGGCTGTCTCGCGGAACGGAGCGAGGTCGGGCGTGTTGAAGGTGACCCCCTTCTCTTTGAGCAGCTTGACGATGCTCTCCGCCTCCGCCGCGTAGGCCTGCTGCTGCACCGTGGCCGACTCCGTCGCGGCGGTCATGAGCGCCTGCTGAACGTCCGGCGACAGCGTCGCCCACTTCTGCTCCGA
>JACCZL010000731.1 GCA_013695975.1 Chloroflexota bacterium | reverse complement strand
GGGGGGGCTAGGGGGGCACACTGCCCGCGACAGCCCCACGTACAGCCCCCCCGCCGCCAGGTACACGACCGCGAGCGGGTGAGTCCAGAGCGCCGCCCCGCCGACCAGGCCAGCCAGCGCGGCCAGTCGCGATAGTCCACCCGAGCCACGAGCACGCCGTTCGACCAGGATCTGGCAGAGCAGCAAGAAGAGCTGCCCCAACGCCAGCAGCTCGGCGTAGCCGCCACGCGCCTTCACGCTCCAAACGGCGAGGAACGATGGGGGAATCGCGAGATACAGCGCCGCAAGCAGGGCCGGGCCAACGCCGAACGCACGCCGTGCCGACAGGTACACCAGCAGCACGAACGCCAGCGAGAACACGGCCGGCACGCTCTTGAGGGCCGCCGCCGACGGCCCGACGACGGCGAACGCGGCCGCCGCGACGAACGCCTCCAGGCTCCCAAGGTAGTGCTGCTCCCAGAAAAACGCGGGCAGCTCGCGCGGGATGTGCAGGGCCATCAGCCCGACCACCGCCTCGTCGGCGTCGATCTCTTTGTACGGCCCCAGCAGGAGGGCCAGGCGAAGCATCGCTCCAACCAGGAGGATCAGCGCCAGCGGAACGATCGGACGCACGCTACGCTGTCTGCATCCCCCAGCGGACCACCGTTCGGCGCTCGACGAAGCGAAATACCAGATTCTCCACCGCCAGCCCGATCACGATGATCGTGATCAATCCGGCAAACACGTCCGGCGTATCGAGCGAGTAGCGCTTGGTGTAGATGTACCAGCCGAGACCCCCACGACTGCCGGTCACGCCGAACACCATCTCGGCGGCGATGATCGTCCGCCAGGCGAAGGCCCAGCCGATCTTGATGCCGGTCAGCAGATACGGGAACGCCGCCGGCAGGAGGATGCCAACCACGAGCGCCCAGTTTCGCAAGCCAAAGTTCTGCCCGACCCGCACCAGCGTCTGCGGGACCGTCACGAACCCGGTGTAGGCGTTCAACGACATCGGCCAGAGAACCGCGTGGATGATCACAAAAATCAGTGAGCTCGTCCCCAACCCGAACCAGATCAAGGCCAGCGGCATCAGGGCGATGGCCGGCAGCGGGTTGAACATCGAGGTGACCGTTTCCAGTAGGTCGCGGCCAAATCGGGTCGTCGTCGCCAGGCTCACCAGCAGGATCGCCAGCGCTACTCCGATCAGCATGCCCGTCAGCAGCACCTGCAGCGATTGGGCCGCGAAACCGATCAGCTCGCCTGTCGCCAGGCCTCGCAGCCAGGCCAGGGCGACAGTGCTAGCCGCCGGAAAAAGCAGCGGGTTCACGTCGAAGAGCCGCACCAGCCCCTCCCAGACCAGGACCAGGAAGATCAGGATCCGCAGCTTGCGGACGAACCCGCTCCCCCCAAACGCCCAGCCCGAAGCGTGCCAGGGCACGCCGACCGGCGTGGACAGGGGCGGGCTCCACTTCTGCGCCCGCGGCGCCTCCGCCACCGCCTAACCCTCTCCCCTGCCCTGGCCGTCCAACTCGAGCAGCTCGCGAATCCGATGTTGCATCGCTATAAACTCCGGCGAGTCGAGCGGGGTATCGACCGCCTCGTTGTCGATGATGCTCCGGACCCGACCAGGACCAGGCGTCATCACCAGGATTCGATCCCCCAGGATCACTGCCTCCTGGATGCTGTGGGTCACGAACAGGATCGTCTTCCGTGTCTGCCGCCAGATCGCGTTCAGCTCCTCCTGCATCCGGGTGCGAGTGAGTGCGTCCAGGCTCGCGAAGGGCTCGTCCATCAAGAGCATCTCAGGCCCGAGCGCGAGCGACCGCGCGATCGCCACGCGCTGCTTCATCCCACCAGAAAGGGTGTGTGGATAGGCATCCTTGAACGGCTCCAGCCCGACCATGGTGACAAAGCGGAGGGCGTGACTCGCGAGATCGCCAGCCGGTACGCGTTTGGTAACCTTGAGCGCATAGGCCACGTTGCCCAGCACCGTCTTCCAGGGCAACAACTGGTCGAACTCCTGAAAGACGACCACGCGATCCGGCCCCGGCCGTTGGACCCTCTCGCCGTGCAGCGAGATCAGGCCGGCTGCCGGCGGGATGAAGCCCGCGACCGACTTGAGGAGCGTCGACTTGCCACAGCCCGACGGTCCCAGCAGGACAAATTTCTCCCCCGCCCTCACCTCGAAGGAGACGTTCTCAACCGCCGTAACCACGCGATCCTCCGTCGCGTAGCGGATCGTGACGTCCGACACACCCAGTAGGGGCGGCCCCGTGTGGCCGCCTTGCCCCGTGTGGCCGACCGGCCCCCCGTGGTCACCGCGTGTCGCCGCCAGGTCGACCGCGCTCAGCTTCCGGCCTCGTTCTGGATGTTCTCGAACACCAGCTCCTTCCAGGAGCTCGGCGCCTTCTCGATCGTGCCGGTCCGCTGCATGAACTCGGCGTACTTCATCAGCCCGTTCGGCGTCATCGTAAAGCGAATCCCGTCGGACTTGATCTGGGCCAGGATGTCCTCTGGCGTGTTCTTGACCTTCTCACCCTCGACGTAGATCCTGGCGCTCTCTTCCGGGCTGCTATTGATCAGCTCGGTCGCTTCCTTGAGCGCGTCGACGAACGCCTGGTAGAGCTTCGGATTCTTCTCCTTGAATTCTTCGTTCATCCAGGCCAGGTTGAACGTGTGAGGGCCACCTACCACCTCGTAGCTGTTGAGAATCCGCTTGATCCCCGGGTTCTTGAGCTCGTCGTACTGAAACGGCGGCGAAGTAAAGTGGCCGACGATGTCAGCCTTCGCGATGAGCGCCTGCAGGGCGTCAGGATGGGCCATCGCGACGACGCTGCCATCCAGCGCCTTCGGGTCCCCCAGCTCCTTTTCCGCGGCCATCTGCATCGTGACGTGCTGGATGCTGCCTGGCGCGGGCATCGCGATCTTGTCGCCCGGCTTGAAGTCCTTCAGGCTGCTGATTTCGGGCTTGTTCGTGTTCAGGAACAGCGGCATGTCGTTCATCGAGCCCGCCGCTCGCCACTTGACGCCCTTCGCCCAGGCCTGGATAAACGGACCGACCCCGCCCGAGCCAACGTCGAGCTGCCCCGCGATGATCGCGTCCCTGATCGCCGGTCCAGAAGTCAGCTCGTTCCACTGGACCTGGACGCCCGGCGCATACTTCTCGACCAGCTTCTTCTCGCGCATCACGATGAGCGAGAGATACCCGAGGCCCGGCTGCTTGGCGATCCGGATGGTCGTCGCCTCCGGCGCCGCTTTCGGCGCGGCGGCCGGCGCCCCGGTGCATCCGAGCGACAACAGCCCGACCAGCACGCAACCGACAATCGCTCCCCTGATCCGACCCTTCATCCTAGCCCTCCTTCTCGATCCGGGGAAACACGACGCCGCGCGCCCCGCCAGATCGGCCTAGCGCGGGATCGCCGTCTCGCCGGCGGCCCGACGGCAGGTCACGCCCTGCTCGCGGCACGTCGGCCCGGTGCAGCAGACCGGCGGGTCGTACTTGATCCCCATCCCAGTCTGAAACAGCACGATCACGTCGTCGTCGTCGACAAGCCCCCTCGCGATCAGCTTTTTGAGCCCGGCGTAGGTCGCCCCGCCCTCAGGAGCCGCGTAGACACCCTCCAGCCGGCCAAGCTCGATCTGCCCCTCGCACATGTCCTCCTCGCTCACCGCCACCGCCGTGCCCCCGCTCTCGCGGATCGCGCCAAGGATCAGGTAGTCGCCGATCGCCACTGGCACCCGCATGCCCGCCGCGGTGGTGTGGGCATCCTGCCAGGGCTCGGCGTGGCGGTCGCCGCGCTCGAAGGCGCGGACGATCGGGGCGCACCCGTCAGCCTGCACCGTCACCATCTTCGGCCGCTTCGAGCCGATCAGCCCCAGCTCCTCCATCTCGGCAAACGCCTTCCACATCCCCACGATCCCGGTCCCGCCGCCAGTCGGGTAGACGATGACGTCGGGCAGGGTCCAGCCGAGCTGCTCGCCCAGCTCATAGCCCATCGTCTTCTTGCCCTCCTGACGGTACGGCTCCTTCAAGGTCGAGACGTCGAACCACCCGTGCTCGGGAGCCAGCTCGCGGACGCGCGCTCCGGCGTCGTTGATCAATCCGTCCACCAGCGTTACCCGCGCCCCGAAGACCAGCCCCTCGATGCGATTGGTCTCTGGGACGTCTCGGGGCATGAAGACGTGGACCTCGAGTCCTGCCGCCGCCCCGTAGGCTGCCGCCGCCGAGCCGGCGTTGCCCGCCGAGGGCAGGGCGATCGCCCGCGCCCCCAGCTCCTTGGCCCGCGAGACCGCCGCCCCGAGCCCGCGAGCCTTGAACGAACCCGTCGGATTCTTGCCCTCGTCCTTGATCAGCAAGTTGGGGCGCCCGATCGCTACCCCGGCCCGAGGCGCCGCCAGCAGCGGCGTCGCCCCTTCACCCAGGGCGATGATGTTCGCCGGATCGCGGACCGGCATGACTTCCCGATAGCGCCACATGTCCCAGCGGCGCCCCGCCAGTGACTCGCGCGTCAGCGTGGCCCGCGCCCGTCCCAGGTCGTAGCGAGCGTACAGCACCTTGCTACACGCCCGGCAGACGGTCTGCAGCTCGTCCGCGTCGTGGCGCTCGCCGCAGTAGGTACACTCAAGGTGGGTCAGCGTGCTCAACCCACCCTCGGTCACCCCGCGGCCGAGGCTGATGCCGGTGAGGCGCTCGCCAAGCGTAGTCATCCTCGACCTCCTTGCCGATGGAGCGGCCAGCGCGGCTGGCCGCCAGCTTCGCCGCCGCGGCGCCTGAGCGCTCCGAGGCGGCAACGGTCGATCCAGCTCAACCAGACCCCGCGTCGCTCTCCTGATTGGTGAGCACTGGGCGGCTCCGCCCGCTATATTCCCCGACCCGCGACTTGATGGTGTCGGCCACCTGATCCACCGACGCGTTGCGGACCTGGGCGGCGCGCTCGAGGTCGTGGATCACGATGTGATCGCTGTTCCCATGCGACTCGCTCGGCCCCTCGCCGCAGTCACAACATACGCACATGTCCGACACTCTCCCTCGCGCGCTTCTCCGCGGTGTGCCACATCCTCGCCAGCCCCCGCCAGAGTCGAGCTCAGGGCTCTGGCTCGTTCCGCTTGGGTGGCGGGGGTGGCGTCGCGCCGCTGTACATCGAGAAAAACTGGTCTAAGATCGTTCGATACTGATCGAGGGCGCCGGCCCAGCTCTTGAGGAAGACCTCGCCGGCGTCGGTGAGAGTGTAGACCCTCCGAGCCGGACCGTCCTCACCGGTATCCCAGGCCGACGTGACGAGGCCCTGCTTCTCGAGCTGGCGAAGGTTGCGGTAGATCGTGGTCGTGTCGACGCCGAAGAATCCAAGCCCCCGCAAATACTGTTGCAGCAGGTAGCCGTGGGCCCGGTAGGTGCTCAGCGCCAACAGGAGATACGGGACCAGCAGGTTGCGCGGCGACCAGGGCACCTCGCCCTGCCCGGACGGCTCGTCCGACTTCTTGGCGGCCATCCAGCTCAGTCCTCGGCGGCACGAGCCGCGTGGCCGTTCGCACGCGGACACACATGTCGCTCGGTCCCGAGTGGCGCCTCGCACATCGGGCACCTGGGGCGGCCTGCCGCCAGGAGCGGGGTGATGCTCTCGCCGAGCGAGCGCAGTTGCTGCCGCGTCGCCTGGCAGCTAAACCGGGTCGACGCCGCGTCCTCCGACTCGACCTCGTCCGCCAGCAGCAAGTACAGCTTCTGCGCTTCGTCGTAGCCCAGCGCGAGCTGTCCAACCTTGAACTCGACCGCCGGCGGCATCGTGGCCTGCGCCTCCCGCCGCGGTCCGGTCGCTTGAGGCGGCGGCTGAACCGCCCGCAGGTCCAGCGCGGGGAGGCCCGTCAAGAGCTGCTCGATGAGCATCGCGAGGGCCTGGAGCTGCTCGCGCTCCACCCACAACCACGCCGCGGCATCCTCACGCCTGATTAGGAGCCGGAACGCTCGACGCCCGGGCGGTCCGACGGCATCCGCCTCGACGTGAGCGACCGGTCCAAACTCCGTCTGCTCCGCGGCCAACAGTCCACATCCCTCCACCATCGCGGCATCGGTGCCGCCTCCACCGGGCAAGAATACCACGGCCGCCTCAGGGAGCGCAGCCGATTCACACGACACCACCACGAATCTCGCCAGCCGATCCCCGTGCGATGGCCGAGCACCCTTAACCGGAGCGCTGTCGCGTCGTCCTCTTCCCAGACCCGCCGAGATGTGGTACCCTGGTCGCCGGCTGGTCACCATCGGCGACGCGGTGATCGACTATGCATCCGGGAGCCTGCTCATCCGACATCTCCTGCCTCTCCTCACCCTGAGCTGCGTCCTCACACTGGGTGTGCCGATGGCGGCGCTCGCGGCGCAGACCGCGAGTCCGGAGGAGCGCATGGCGGGGCTGGTCAACCAGGCCAGAAGGGCCCAGGGGCTCAATCCGCTGGCAAACAATCCGCAACTCACCGCCGCCGCCCTTGCCCACGCCCGCGACATGGTCGCCCAGGGCTACATGGAGCACGAGGGGCGCAACGGGTCGACCCCACAGCAGCGGGCCGTCCTCCACGGCTACGCAGTCCCCCCAAGGTCAGCCTGGATGGTCGTCGAGGTCATCTCGGCCCGACCGACCGCCGAAGCCGCCGCCGACTGGCTCCTGACCGATCGCGTCCATCGCGGCGTGCTGCTCCGACCAACCTGGCGCGAAATGGGCATCGCCTTCGTCAAGGGCGGGCCATACGGTCAGTTCTGGACGATCGAGTTCGGCTGCCAGCCCAACGTCTTGCCCCTCCATACTGAGCCGACAGCGGGCGGGATGACCGTCCGCCTCACGAACGAGGACTGTGCCCCCGGCGGCGGCACGGCCGAACAGATTGGCCGCGCGACCGAGATGCTCATCTCCGACAAAAAGGACCTCACCGGCGCGAGCTGGGAGCCGTTCAGCGCAACAAAGTCCTTGCCCTGGTCTGGGAACGTCTTCGTCAAGCTACGCGACAGCCGTGGTCGCGAGGCACTCTCAGCCGCGGGGACTGGCAGTGCGACCGTAACCGCCGCGACCGTCGATCCTCCCACCGAGGTTCCCGCCAGCTCGACGCCGCCACTCGTGCAGCCGACACCGTCGGGGCTCTTCGAGCCCGTGCCAGGGGTTCGCTGACCGGGCTAGTGCTGGGCTGCGCCGCCAAGGTAGGCGCGGACGACCTCAGGGTCGCGAGCCAATCGCCCGCTCGGACCCTCGATCCGGATCGTGCCGTTCTGCACCACGTACGCCCGGTGGGCGACGCTGAGGGCCATCATCGCCATCTGCTCCACGAGTAGGATGGTCATCCCCTCGGCGTTGAGCTGCTGTACCGTGTCGGCCACCTGGCGAACCAGCAGCGGCGCCAGCCCCATCGACGGTTCGTCGAGCAGCAGGACCTTCGGGCGGCCCATGAGCCCCCGCGAGATCGCCAGCATCTGCTGCTCGCCACCCGAAAGCGTCCCCGCGAGCTGGTCCTGGCGCTCGCGGAGCACCGGAAATCGATCCAGCTCGCGCTCGAGCAGCCGGCTTGTCCCCCCCTGGTCGCCCTGGGCATGGTAGGCCCCGAGCATCAGGTTGTCGCGTACGCTCTGGTTGGCGAAGACCTGGCGCCCCTCGGGAACGTGTACTAGGCCCAGACGAACGATCTGATGACTGCGCAACCCGGCGATGTCGCGCCCGTCGAAGTCGATCCGCCCAGACGTCGGCCGGATCATGCCGGAGATCGCTCGCAGCGTCGTGCTCTTGCCCGCCCCGTTCGACCCGATCACCGCGACGACTTCCCCGGGCCGAACCTCCAGCGAGATGCCGTGGAGGGCCTCAACCTGACCGTAGTTGACGACCAGGTCGCTGACGCGCAGGATCGCCGCGCCCGCGCCCACCTCGCCGTTCGGCTCCGGCCGCGGCTGGGTCACGCCGACGCTCATCGGGCGGCCGTCGCGGGCGCCACGGCGGGTGCCTCGTCTTCGGCCTCCGGCAGCACGAACATGTTCGCGTCGCCCAGATAGGCCTCGATCACCCGAGCGTTCGCCTGAATCTCGGTCGGCGTGCCCTCGGCGATCCGCTTGCCGTAGTCCAGCGCCGCGACGTGGTCGGAGACCCCCATGACCAGGTCCATGTGGTGCTCGATGACGAGGATCGTCACCCCAGCATCCCGCACCCGCCGAATAACCTGGGAGACCTGGTCAATCTCGCTGGCGTTGATCCCGGCCGCCGGCTCGTCGAGGATCAGGACACTCGGCCCGAGCGCGAGCGCTCGGGCAATCTCGACCAATCGCTGGAGACCGTACGGCAGCGACTGCGCCTCAACCTCGGCGAGGTGGGCGATGTCGAGGAACGCCAGCAGATCCATCGCCCGTTGACGATACTCGGTCTCCTCTCGGACGTAGCGACCGGTCCGAACCATCTGCTCGAAGAAGCCGTAGCGCATCCGCAGATGGAAGCCCATCATCACGTTCTCGAGTACCGACAGGTCCTTGAAAAGCTGGATGTTCTGGAAGGTCCGTGTGACGCCGAGCGCGGCCACCGAGTGGGGCGACAGGTTGTTCATCACCGTCTCCCCCAGGCGCACCTGGCCGCCAGTCGGGCGGTAAACCCCCGTCAACACATTGACCATGGTGCTCTTGCCGGAGCCGTTTGGACCAATCAGCCCGTGGATCTTCCCCGGCTGGACGTTGAGGGTCACCCCATCGAGGGCCTTGAGGCCGCCAAAGTACATCTTGATGTCGTCGGCCACCAGGGCCGGGCGGGTCGCACCGTTCGCCAGCTCCGCCGATGCGAGCGTCGAAACCTGGCGTCGCTCGGGCATCCGTAAGGGTGGTAGGAGACGCGCCAGGCCCGGGACGCCGCGGAGGGCGCCGGCCATCCCGTTGGGCATCGTGATCAGGAACAGGATCAGCAGTGCGCCGTAGAGGAGCAGGTAATGCTCGACGAACGGCTGCGCCGCGGCCGGCAAGATGCTGTACGCCGCGAGTGTCTTGAGGGCCTCCGGCAGGATCACCAGCACGGTCGTTCCGATCACTGGCCCGAAGAGCGTTCGAGCGCCGCCCAGAATCACGAACACCAGCAGCTCGACCGACTTGTTGAACGTAAAGGTATCGCTCACGATGTACCCGCTCTGATGGGCGAAGAGCGCGCCGGACAGCCCGGCCAGCACCGCGCTCACGGCAAAGACGCCCACCTTCATCCGATACACCGACACGCCGACCGTCTCTGAGGCGATCTCGCTCTGGCGCACCGCGTTGATCGTCCGCCCCCACCGCCCGGTCAGCAGGTTGTTCGCGAAGATCTGCACGGCGAGCGCCACCAGCGCAACGACCCAGAAGTAGGCCACGTCACCCGTGATCTGCGGGCCATCCTCGCCCAGCGGGCGGAAGGTCCTGACGTCGGAGAGCCGAACTCCGAACCACTCTGGGCGCGGGATGTTCTTGATCCCCTCGGGACCACGCGTCAGATCGGTCCAGCTCTGCGCGACCACGAAGGTCACGATGCTGAACGCGATCGTCACCATCGCCAGGTAGGGGCCCTTCGCCCGCAGCGTCGGCAGGGCCAGCAGAGCGCCGACGAGGCCGGCGATCGCGGCAGCCAAGACGAAGTCCACCCACACCGGCATGCCCAGGCGCGTCGCCAACAACGCCGACGCATAGGCCCCGACGGCAAAAAGTCCGCCATGCCCGAGCGACACCTGTCCCTGGTAGCCGACGAGCAGGTTCAGCCCGATCGCCGCGATCGTGTAAAACGCGATCTGCTGCAGGATGTGCATGTAAAAGGCGTTGTTGAGCAGGACCGGTCCCACAAAAATCGCCAGCACGGCGATGGCGGTCAGCACGATGCTGCCGACCGACACCCCGGCGAAGATCGGCGCCTTGATTCGCCGCGACCACACCGACGTCATGGGCCTACACCTTCTCGGCCGTCACGCGCTCAAAGAGCCCTTGCGGGCGCCAGGCCAGGATCAGGATCAGCAGGAGGAACGTGACAGCATCCCGGAATGAGGCGTTGTAGCCCGCGACGATAAATTCAGCGATCCCCAGCCCGATTCCAACCACCAGGATGCCGACTGGATTCTCGATCCCGCCAATGATCGCCGCCGCGAACGCCTTGAGCCCCAACAACGCCCCCATCTCGGCATGTGCGAAGATGACCGGCGCGATCAACACCCCAGCGATACCCGCCAGGATCGAGGAGATCACATACGCGACGACGACCATCTGCCGGACGTTGATGCCCATCAATCCCGCCGTGGCCGGATTAAAGGCGACCGCCTGCAGGGCCTTCCCAAACGTCGAGCGCTTCAAGAACACCAGTAACCCCGCCATCGTCAGCAAGGAGGCGACGATGATGAAGACCTCCTGGGGGAAGATGCCGGTCCCTGCCACGAAGATCGGCGCATCGCCGAAAATCGATGGGACACGCTTTTGCTCGCGCCCCCAGTAGATCTCGGCCGACTGCCGAAGGATGACGCTCACCCCGACGGTGCTCAGAATCCAGCCCACCGAGAGGAGCTGACGAAGCGGCCGGATCGCGACGCGCTCGACCAGGATGCCCATGCCGACCATCAAGACGACCACCACCACGATCGCCACCAGGAACGGCACGCCGGCCAGCACCATCAGACTAAAGCTGGTCAGTGCCCCGACCATCAGGAACTCGCCCTGGGCAAAGTTGAGCGTCTCAGTCGTCGTGAAGGTGACGTAGTAGCCCTGCGCAATCAGGGCATAGACACTGCCAAGCGCCACCCCGCTGACCAGTGCCTGAGGCAGAATCCGGACAAAAGTAGCGAGGATATCGGCGAAGTCCATGATCGCCCTACTGGTGCTCCGTCACGTTCAGGCCCACCAGCCCCCCAAGCCGTGTACTAGTCACTATCCCCTTGACCCCACGAGCAGCGTAGCGGGTAGTGAGCATCCCCCGCCCACTACCCGCGCGTCTCCTACTGGGCCCGTCCGAGCTGGCCGCCCTTGTAGATGGCGGCGAACATATCCTTGCCCTCCAGCGAGTGGTGGCGGGCCGGTCCGAACGGCTTCGATGGCGCGGCGGTCACCCCCCTGAACCCTTCCAGGTTCTCGATCGCGTCGCGCAGCTTCTTCGGGTCCGGGCCGGCTGTCTTCAGCGCCTGGAGCATCATCTTGCTAGCGTCGTAACCCTGGGCCGCCGTGATCGGGAACGGGTTCTCGTTGTAGGTCGCCTGCATCTTCCGAGCGAAGTCAGCCGCCGCGGGGCTCTGGTCGTTGGTGAACGAAGCGACCGTAACGACACCCTCGACCAGATCATTGCCCGCGAGCTGCGCCACGACCGGGTCGGAGAAGCCCCAGGCGCCGGAGAACTGCACCTTGTAATTGATCTTCTGGGCGCTCCGCAGGAGGTTCGCGTTCTCCGGCCCAAGTCCGAAGTTGACAATCTGCTTCACGTTGGCCTGCTGCATCTTCTGAAGCTGGGACGTCATGTCGGTGTCGCCGATGTTATAGGTCTGGGTCGCCAGGATGTTGAAGCCCAGCGCAGGAATGAGCTTGTCAGCCGTCTCCTTCGAGGCCTGTCCGTACCCAGAGCTGTCGTGCATAACCCCGATCGCTTCCCAGTTCTGGGCCTTGGCGTAGTTCAGGATTGTCTCGATCTGGAAGTTGTCTTGCATCGAGGAGCGAAACATCCACGGCGACGGCTTGCTCGTTCCCTCGGTGTAAATCGGACCATCGTACACCAGGCTCACCGAGGTGGCGATCGGAACGATCGTCGGGATCTCGGCCTCCTCGATCTTCGGTCGGAATGCCAGGCCGTTGCCTGAGTTCACCGGCGCCAGAATGCCGATCACCTTGTCCTGGGTGATGAACCGCGTCACGTTGTTGACGGCGATCTCGGGCTTGACCTGGTCGTCGAGGAAGATAACCTCGACCTGCCGACCCTGATACCCGCCAGCGTCGTTGAACTCCTTGGCACAGATCTCGACGCCACGCCGCATGTTCACGCCAAAGTTGGCGGTCGCGCCGGTCAATGAGATGCTCGAGCCAATCTTGATCGGGGCGCCACCACCGCCTGGCGTGCCGTGCTCGGCGCACGAGACGGTCTCGCCACCGGCCGCCGGCTTCGCGTCCGCGACGGGCTTGGCGGCCTCGGTCGGCTTCCCGGCAGGCGCGGCCGTGGGC
>JACCZL010000699.1 GCA_013695975.1 Chloroflexota bacterium | reverse complement strand
CGTCATGGCCGCGCGGCGCGACCCACGCTTGCGCGCTGTGCTCGCCGGCGCGGCACTGAACATCCCGGATGGCGTTGGCCTGCTGGTGGCTGCTCGCCTGCTCGGGGGGCGGCTTCGCGAGCACGTCCGCGGCACCGACCTGGTGGAGCGTCTCGCGCGCCGCGGGGCCGGCGCAGGGCATCGCTGGTACCTGCTCGGGGCCGCGCCCGGCGTGGCCCGCGCCGCCGCTCACCGCCTGACCACCCGCCACCCGGGGCTCCAGATCATGGGCGCGGAGCCCGGCTCTCCACGGGCTGAGGACGACGCGGCGGTTTGCGCCGCGATCACGGCGGCGGGCCCGATCGACCTGATCCTCGTCGCCTACGGCGCCCCGGCCCAGGAGCTCTGGCTCGCGCGGAACCTCGGTCCCCTGAACATCCCCGTTGGGATCGGCGTTGGAGGTGTCTTCGACTTCCTCTCCGGCCGCGCCCCACGAGCCCCGCGCTGGATGCGCCGCCTCGAGCTGGAATGGCTCCACCGCCTCCTCACCCAGCCCTGGCGGTGGCGTCGCCAGCTCGCTCTCCCGCGCTTCCTCGTCCTTGCCGGCGCCGCCGTCGCCCGCCGCGTGCTCGGTCAGCGGCGTACCCCGAACCCACGCTGACGCATACGTCGGGGCCTCAGCATTGCCACCGGCGCGTCCGGCCTTTGTCGATCACCGGCGCAGGCGACGTAGAATCAAGACAGTAGTGACGATGGCGCGGAGGGCACGACGGTGACACTCTCGATCACAGCAGATCCGATTCCCCTGAAGATGGACGCCGATGGCGTCGCGCGGGTTGGCGGGACGCGCGTCACGCTCGACACGGTCGTGACGGCCTTCGAGGAGGGCGCAACCCCTGAGGAGATCGTGTACCGCTACCCGTCCCTGGATCTGGTAGACGCGTACGCCGTGATCGCGTACTACCTGCGGAATCGCTCCGATGTTGAAGCATACCTGTGTGAGCAGCATCGTGAGGCCGACGAGGTGCGGAAGCAGAATGAAGCGCGGTTCCCTCGGGACGGCATTCGCGAGCGCCTGCTGGCTCGTCGTGCGCGCCAAGACCAAGTATCGCGGTGATATCGACTGGTCGCGGACGAGGACTTCGACCACGACATCCTCCGGGGCCTACGGCGTCGGAGGGCGGACCTGGACATCGTCCGCGTTCAGGACGTCGGCCTGTTCGCCGCGGATGATCCGACCGTGCTCGAGTGGGCGGCTCGTGAAGGGCGCGTGGTCCTAACGCACGACGCCAAGACCATGACTCGACATGCGCATGAGCGCGTGAGGCGAGGTCAACCGATGCCCGGGGTCTTCGAGGTCAGGCAGGGCATGCCCATCCGCCACGCCATCGAGGACATTGAGGTGCTTGCGGAGTGCAGCCTGGAGGGCGAGTGGGAAGGGCAGGTCCGGTACCTGCCATTGTAGAGCGGCCCCCTCGAAGCCCCATCGGCGAGTTCGTCCGACTCACGAGCGCTGAAGGAAACCAGGCCCTGTCCCGCTGAGCCCACTCCTGAGGGGCGCTGGCATCGCCAGCCCGCCCTTCTTCAGTTCCTCGCCCTCACCGCATGGACCGTCCCCCGGCGAGCGCATGCACACCGCGCCACTGGCATCCGTTGACGGAAGCGACCAATTGCTGTACGGTAGCGCCAGTTTGTGAGCCCGCACCGCTCGATCCGCGATCGGCTCGATCGTGCGAGCACGACCTACGATCTGTTTATCTCCCTGTCATCGAGGTGTCCAATGTCCCCGCATGCGATCGCCAGCCCCGACGACCTGGAGCGGTTCGCGCCCGAGTTGAAGCACTTCAACGCGCAACTGGGCGACAGCATGTCTCGCCTAAACGGCCAGTTTGCTAGCCTGGGCGAGACTTGGCGGGACCAGGAGCACCAGAAGTTCGCCTAGGAGTTCGAGCAGACGGTGCGCGTTCTGCGCCACTTCATGCGCTCGGCCGACGAGCAGGTACCGTTCCTCATCCGTAAGGCCCAACGCATCCGCGAGTACCTGAACCAGCGCTGAGTGGCACAGTGAGATCGTCGGCGAACATCCGCTCAGTCCAGGCCCTCGAGGACTTGAAGGGGGCGCTGGTGCGCTTCGGCGCCGACGCCCAGATGGCGTTGAGCGCGGCGGCGATGGAGATCCGACGCGCGCTGGAGTGGCTGGCCGAACGACAAAGCTACTGGCAAGGCGAGGTGTGCCGCCGCGACGGGATCGTCGCGGGGGCCCGAGCGGCGCTGACTGCCTGTCTCGCGAGCGGTGACCGCGAGCACCCACCGAGCCGCGGCGCCTACCAGGCTGCCCTGGTCCAAGCCCAGAGGCGGCTGGGTGAGGCGCAGGCTGAGCTGCGCAAACTGAAGCAGTGGAGTGCCGCGATTCACGACGCTCTGGCCAGCTATCAGCGGGAGGCTCAGCGACTCGACGCGCTACTGGGCGGCGACCTGCCCAGGGCCAGTGCGCTCCTCGGCCGCAAGATCGCCACGCTCCACGAT
>JACCZL010000692.1 GCA_013695975.1 Chloroflexota bacterium | reverse complement strand
GGGGGGGTTGGGGGGGCGGTCTCCACAGTGGTCGCCGAGCACCCTCGCCTCGGCCGCTACATCCTCGCCTGCGACGGCGCGCCGGAGCTGCTCTTCACCCAGAACGACACCAACGTCGAGCGACTCTTCGGCGCCCCGAATCCCACGCCCTACGTCAAGGACGGTATCGCCGAGGCCATCGTCCACGGGCGTGCCGAAGCTGTCAATCCGGCCCGCGTCGGGACGAAGGCTGCCGCCCACTACCGCCTGGCGATCGAGCCCGGTCAGACAGCGACCATCAGGCTTCGCCTGACCTCATCGGCCGCGAACGGCTCCGGCGATCCCTTCGCCGACTTCGACGCCCTGTTCGCCCAGCGCCAGGCCGAGGCCGACGAGTTCTACACCGCGCTCCAGCCGGCGAGGCTCGACGAGGAGACCGCGCGGGTCCAGCGCCAGGCCTTCGCTGGCCTGCTCTGGTCGAAGCAGTTCTACTACTACGACGTCAGCCAGTGGTTGGAGGGCGATCCTGACCAGCCAGCACCGCCTCCCGAGCGCCAACGGGGCCGCAACCGGGAGTGGACGCACTTCGGCGCCGCCGACATCATCTCGATGCCCGACACATGGGAGTATCCCTGGTTCGCCGCCTGGGACCTGGCGTTCCACTGCATCCCGCTCGCGCTCGTCGATCCCGACTTCGCCAAGGAGCAGCTCCTCCTGCTCGGCCGCGAGTGGTACCAGCACCCGAATGGCCAGCCACCGGCCTACGAGTGGGCCTTCGGCGACGTCAACCCGCCGGTCCGAGCCTGGGCCGCCTGGCGGGTCTACAAGATCGAGCAGAAACGGCGCGGCGAGGGCGACCTCCTGTTCCTGGAGCGGATGTTCCACAAGCTGCTGCTGACCTTCACCTGGTGGGTCAACCGCAAGGATGCCGAGGGCCACAACGTCTTCCAGGGCGGCTTCCTCGGACTCGACAATATCGGTGTCTTCGACCGTAGCGCCCCGCTCCCGACTGGCGGCCACCTCGAGCAGAGCGATGGCACGAGCTGGATGGGCATGTTCTGCCTGAACATGCTCACGATCTCGCTCGAGCTGGCCGCCCACAACCCGGCCTACGAGGACATCGCCACCAAGTTCTTCGAGCACTTCCTCTACATCGCCAAGGCCCTGAACAGCCTCGGGGACACCGGTATCGCCCTCTGGAACGACGAGGACGAGTTCTTCTATGACGTCCTCCACCTCGGCTCCGGCGCCGCGCAGCCGCTGAAGGTCCGCTCGATGGTCGGGCTCATCCCGCTCTTCGCCGTGACGACGATCGAGCCGGCCCAACTCGATCGGTTGCCCCAGTTCAAGCGTCGCCTCGAATGGTTCCTCGAGCATCGCCCGGACCTGGCCGGCCTGGTCTCGCGCTGGCAGGAGCCGGGCATGGGCGAGCGGCGGCTCCTGGCACTCCTGCGCGGCCACCGCATGAAGCGGGTCCTACGTCGGATGCTCGACGAGCAGGAGTTTCTCTCGCCCCACGGGGTGCGCGCCCTGTCGCGCTACCACGCCGAGCATCCCTACGTCCTCCACGTCGAGGGCACAGCCCACGCCGTCGAGTACCAGCCCGGCGAGTCCAACAGCGGGCTCTTCGGCGGCAACTCGAACTGGCGAGGGCCGATCTGGTTTCCGGTCAACTACCTGATCGTCGAGGCGCTTCAGCAGTTCCATCACTATTACGGCGGCGACTTCAGAGTCGAGTGCCCGACCGGCTCGGGCACGTACCTGACGCTCGACGAGATCGCCGACGAGCTCTCGCGTCGCCTGATCCGCATCTTCCTGCGCGATGGCGAGGGGCGGCGGCCGGTTTTCGGCGGCCAGGAGACCTTTCAGCGCGACCCGCATTGGCGCGACTACATCCCGTTCCACGAGTATTTCCACGGCGACAACGGCCGCGGCGTCGGCGCCAGCCACCAGACCGGCTGGACCGCCCTCGTCGTCAAGCTGATCGACCGGAGCGGCGATCTCATCGAACGCCCGGCGCCCGCCGAGAGCGAGCCGTTGCCCGCGGGGGCGGGGACTCCCCGCCCTCGTCCCCAGGTGAGCGGGCGGGGAGACCCGGCCCCTACGGCCGGAGGAGGTGTCCATCCATGAACCAGGCTCAGCAGTACGATGCCGTCATCATCGGCGCGGGGCAGGGCGGCGGGCCGCTCGCAACCGCCCTGGCCGGCGCCGGACGCAGGACGGCGCTGATCGAGCGCGAGCACGTCGGCGGCGCCTGCATCAACGTCGGCTGCACGCCGACCAAGACGATGGTCGCCAGCGCCCGGGCGGCCTACCTGGCCCGCCGCTCCGACGACTACGGGGTCCAGACTGGCCCCGTCTCCGTCGACATGGCGGTGGTCCGCCGCCGCAAGCGCGACATCGTCGAGCGCTTCCGTGGTCACAGCCAGCAACAGATCGAGGAGACCGATGGGCTCGACCTGCTGATGGGCGAGGCTTCGTTCACCGGCCCGAAGTCGCTCGACGTCCGGCTGCAAGACGGAGCGACGCTCCGACTCGCGGCCGAGACGATCGTCATCAACACCGGCGCTCGGCCGGTCGATCCGCCGGTCGAGGGCCTGGACCGCGTGGCGCGGCTGAATTCGACGACGATCATGGAGCTGGACGTCGTGCCCGAGCACCTGCTGGTCCTCGGCGGCGGCTACGTCGGACTCGAGTTCGGCCAGATGTTCCGCCGCTTCGGCAGCCGCGTCACGATCGTCCAGCGGGGACCGCGACTGCTCGCTCGCGAGGACGCCGACGTCGCCGACGCCGTCGCCGAGGTCCTGCGCGAAGACGGCGTCGAGGTCCTGCTCCAGACCGATGCCCTGCGCGCCGAGCAGGCGCCTGGCGGTCGGGTCAGCCTGGTGGTGCGCGGGCCGGACGGCGAGCGCACTCTGACTGGCTCGCACCTGCTCGTGGCGGTCGGCCGCGCCCCCAACACCGACGCGCTCGACCTCGCGGCCGCCGGCGTCGAGACCGGCGAGCGCGGCCACATTCGAGTAAACGAGCGGCTCGAGACGAACGTGCCCGGCATCTACGCCATCGGCGACGTGGTCGGCGGCCCCGCCTTCACCCACATCTCCTACGACGACTTCCGGATCCTGCGCGCCAACCTGCTCGAGGGAGGGGGCCGGACGACGGCGGATCGCCTGGTCCCCTACACCGTTTTCATCGACCCCCAGCTCGGCCGGGTCGGGCTGAGCGAAGAGTCGGCCAGGGAGCAGGGCCGCGCCGTCCGCGTCGCCAGGATGCCGATGAGTCGTGTCGCCCGCGCCCTCGAGGTCGACGAGTCGCGCGGCTTCCTCAAGGCGATCGTCGACGCCGAGACTGACCAGATTCTCGGCTGCGCCATTTTGGGCCTCGAGGGTGGCGAGATCATGGCGATGCTCCAGATCGCGATGCTCGGCCACCTCCCCTACCCCGCCCTCCGCGACGGCATCTTCGCCCACCCGACCCTGGCCGAGTCGCTCAACAACCTCTTCGCCACCCTCGACTGATGAGGAGCGGCGGGGAGCTGGGAGGCCGAAGATGAGAGCGGTTGCTCTACTCCGATCGCCGGCGAGGCCCCGATCGACAGGCACACACATCTCTATGGG
>JACCZL010000688.1 GCA_013695975.1 Chloroflexota bacterium | reverse complement strand
GGAAGGCGGCCAACTGGCGGGCCACCTCGTCGGCGACGGCCCCGTCGTCGTCCTAATGGGATCACCCGATAGAGAGTGACCTGCCTCCCGTCGCGATAGGCGTCCTGACCGAGATCGACGTGGAGGCCGACGCTCAGGGCCGGGTGGGCCCGACCGTAGGCGGCCGCGGCCACGGCCGCCGGCCAGCGCACCATCAGGCTGGCGCTCGTGACAATGCCGCGTTCGTGCGCCGCGACGATCCCCCGGCTCACGCCCGGGCTGAAGCCGAAATCGTCGGCGTTGACGATCACGGATCGCTGCCTGTTCCTCGGGCGTTCCACCCTCCCCCGGCCGGTCGACACGGCGATGTCGGCCAGGTCAGCGTCGCCCGGTCCGCGCGGCCCAGGGGTCGGGGCCGAGCAGATGCACGACGGGGCCTTCACGGGCGATAGTCCCAAGCCTCGAAGTTCCGGTGCCAGGCATCGGCGACCCGCCGGCGGACCGCCGGGTCGAGCTCACGGTGGGTGTTCTTACGGTAGCCCCGGATCGAGGCCAGGTACCGTCGCAGCCTAGGCTCCCATGCCTCGGGCCACCCGAGGTCGAGCTGTCGATAGATCGCCCTGAGCTCTCCCTCCGGGTCCCGCTCGAGATCCTCGAAACGGACTTCGTGAAGCTGGCCGGCCGGAATCGCGGCTCGGTCCGCGAAGAAGGCGTCGTAGATGTCGCGATACTGCTCGATGATCTGTGCCTCGACGTCTCGCCTGGGGTCGCGTTGCAGCCGGTCCCAGTGGCGGGCGTGTCGCACAGAGTTGTCGCGCGATTGGAACACGACAGAGGAACCACACGAGGGCGGCCTTCCAACGCGCCAGATCCTCGGGCGTGGCGGCGCGGAACGAGCGGTGGCGGTGGTAGTGCTCCCGGTGTCGCGGGAAGGCCCGTTCCAGGTAGGGGGAACAGCGCGTCAGCAAGGCCAACGCGTGTTCGTCTTCCGCCGGGACGTGCGCGTCGACCGTCACGTTGTCCATAGGTCGGGTCGGATACAGCGCCGCGGCCATCCGCCTGATGAGGCGCCGGTCCGCCGACAGAAATGTGTGCGGGTGCATGGCCTGGTACTGCTTCGGGTAGGTGAACCGCTCGTCGAGGCTGAGGAGCCGGTGGAGGTGGGTGGTCCCGCTGCGACTCGAGCCCAGCACGAAGAGCGGCGGGTAAACTTCCATAGCCGCGATCACGCGTGCGTAGCGGCGATCTTCCCGCGCGCGCAGGAGCGAGGTCCGGACGCTGGCGTAGGTCGCCCAGGCGGCGCGCGGCCAGTACTCCGGGTCGACGGCGAAGCGGTTCTCGCGGAGCAGGGCGGCCCAGTCGCGGGCGTCCATCCCGCCCAAGTAGGTGTAGACCCGCTCGATCAACGTCCGGTTCACGCGCGACGCCCCTGCACCTGGTGAGCCGCCGGCGCATCGCCTGCCGCCGGGCCATCGGCGCGCCGACGTCGCGCCCACCCATCGCTTCGGCCGCTCACCGTCTGGATGTGCCCCCGAATTGTAGTCGCAGGCGCTCCCAGGCGCTGCGGTAGCGGAGCAGCCACAAGATGCCGACGACCTTCACACGCGTGCCGGCATCGAGGCCCCGCTCCCGACTCAGGCGCCAGGCCCATCGCACCGGCGGCACCAGATCCCGGGCGATGTCCGCGACGACCCGCCCCGGCGAGCCGCCGGCTCGCCGTTGCCGGTCGTGCTGCCCACCCACGAGTCGGATGATCCTGCGACACAGCGCGCCGACGGAGCGCAGTGCACGGTGTCGGACCCGGGCGTCGTCGGCATACACCACCCGGTAGCCCAGTGCGGAGACGCGCTGCCCCCACAGGATGTCGCTCCCCGACCTGAGCGTCTCGTCGAAAACGCCCGCATGCTCGATCACCGCCCGGAACGTGAAGACGTTTCCGGCCGCACCGGCTCGCCGCTTCTCGACGAGCTCTCGCTGATCGAAGGCCGTCAAGGCATCGTAGACTTCCGCGGCTGTCGGCGCCCGCGGATCCCGGACGCTCGGCTCGATCCTGCCGGCCACGAGGCCACAGTTCGGCGCGCGGAGCAGGTGCTCTAGACCCTGCTCGATCCAATCGCGATCCGGTCGGCAGTCGGCGTCGATGAAAGCGATGACGTCGCCCCGCGCCAGGGAAATGCCTCTGTTACGAGCGGCGTAGGAGCCGGGCACCGGCTCGTGCGCCCTTCGCACCCGGCCGAACCGGGCGGTGATGCGACCGACGTCTCTGGCCGAGCCGTTGTCGACGACGATCACTTCGTAGAGCGCCTTCGGATAGGTCTGGCCCTCCAGCGCCTCCAAGCACGCTCGCAGCCCGTCCGGATCGTTGAACACCGGCACGACTACCGAGACGAAGGGCATCGGCGAACTCGTCATCATCGGGCGGGACCCTCGACCCCACCGAGAGAGGCGGGCGACCCGTGCGGTAGGGT
>JACCZL010000681.1 GCA_013695975.1 Chloroflexota bacterium | reverse complement strand
CAACTGGGAGCGGTTCAAGGGCCAGACGATCCGGATGGTCTGGACCGATCTGGCGCCGCAGATCGGAGGGCTCCAGCCGCACTTCGGGGAGTTCGAGCAACTCACCGGGATGAAGCTCCAGTACGAGGGCTTCGCGACGGCCCAGTATCGCCAGAAGATTTCGATCGAGCTGGTCGCCAAGGAGCCAAGCCTCGACTGCTTTGGGATGCAGGTGTCGCAGGAGGGTCGGAGCTTCTGGGAGCAGGGCTGGCTCGAGCCGCTCGACAAGTACATCGCGGACAAGGAGCTGACCAACCCGGAGTGGGACTTCGAGGACTTCGGGGCCGGCGCGCGGACCGCCCAGCTCATCCCGAGCGAGGGGGCGACGCCGAACGCGGTCACCCTGCTCACGGCACAGCACCAGATCTTCTACTACCGCGAGGACCTCCTCAAGGAGGCCGGGCTCCAGCCACCGAAGACCCATCAAGAGCTGCTCGAGGCGGCCAGGGCGCTCAACAAGCCGGACAAAGGTTACCACGGGATCGTGCTGCGCGGCGGCGGCAAGTGGGCCACCACTCAGATCGGGACCTACCTCTACGGGATGGGCGGGCGCTGGATCGGCGACGACGGCCGCCTCGCGGTCGACACACC
This sequence comes from Chloroflexota bacterium, assembly GCA_013695975.1. GTDB lineage: Bacteria > Chloroflexota > UBA6077 > UBA6077 > JACCZL01 > JACCZL01. The sequence goes on along the minus strand of JACCZL010000681.1, from coordinate 1,706 downwards.
GGAGATGGGCAAGACGCTCGAGTACTACGGCGGGCTGATCCGCGAGTACGGCCCACCGGGCGTCGGCAACATGGACGATCGGGCTGTGGCGGCCGCCTACCAGCAAGGGCAAGCGGCGATGATGACCGACCTGAACCACTATGCCCTCGTCTTCAACGACCCCAAGCAGTCGCCGAAGATCGCCGGGCAGGTCCGGGTCGGCTACATCCCGCGCGGGCCGGTCGAGGGCCCGGTGCCGGGCGGCCACTTCATCATGCTGCCAGTCGCGAATGCCGCCATCTCGGCCTTCAGCCGCCACAAGGAGGCGACCTGGCTGTGGCTGCAGTGGATGACCAGCAAGCAGAGCTTCCTGCGCCGCCAGCTCGCCGGCAACTCGAGCGCCCGCCTCTCGACCTGGCAGGACCCGGCCTTCCTCGAGACCCCCGAGGCCAAGTCGACGCCCGGCTGGGTCGACACCGCCCAGGGCGCGCTCAAGTACGGCCGCAACTGGGTCAGCCCGCCGATCCTGGCGGTCGACGAGTTCCGCGACATGATGGCCATCGCGATCGACGCGGTCGTCCTCGGCGGCTCGTCGCTCGATTCGGCGCTCAAGGAAGTCCAGGGGCAGGCCGACGCCCTGCTCCAGCGGACCGAGCCGGCCGGCAAGAAGCTGGTCGACTGGAGCAAGCTGGCGTAATGCCCTCACCCCCTGCCCCCTCTCACTTCCGAGCGAGAGGGGGGCAGGGGGGTGAGGGCATGAGGACGAGACCATGCAACGAGCCCTCCCATCGGCGCGGGTCGAGCGGCGGTCGGTGGTCGACGTGGCCGAGGACTACGTCGATCGACGGCTGCCGCTGCTTTTCCCGCTGCCGGCGCTGCTGGTCATGGCGGCGATCGTGGCGCTGCCGATGCTGTACATCGCCTGGCTCAGCCTCCACGACTGGTCGCTGAACCGGGCGCGGCCGATGGAGTTCGTCGGGCTCGGCAACTACGTCGAGCTCTTGACGCGGGACGCGCGGTTCCGCAACAGCCTGTGGGTGACGGCCGTCTTCACCACCATGTCGGTCGCGCTCCAGATGGCGCTCGGCCTGGGGCTGGCCTTGCTCCTGAATCTGAACTTCCGCGGCAAGACGGTCGCACGCGCGGCGATCCTCCTGCCGATGATCGCGACGCCGGCGGCGATGGCACTGGTCTGGCGAGTCATGTTCAACCCCCAGCTCGGCGTGGTCAACGAGCTGCTGCGGCTGCTCGGTCACCCCGGTTTTCTCTGGGTGGCCCATCCCTCGACGGCGTTGGCCTCGTTGATCGCGGTCGACGTCCTGCGCGAGACGCCGATGACGGTGATCATCCTGCTGGCGGGCCTCCAGGCCCTGCCGCACGAGCCCTACGAGGCGGCTCGGATCGACGGCGCCACGCGCTGGCAAAGCTTTTGGCACATCACCCTGCCGCTGCTGCGCTCGGCGATCGTGCTGGCGCTGATCTTCCGCGCGATCTTCACGATCAAGATCTTCGACGTCATCTACGTCATCACCCAGGGCGGGCCATCGTTCTCGACCGAGAACTTCGCGATCTTCGCCTACCTCCAGGCCTTTTCCTACTGGCGGATGGGCTACGCGGCGGCGACGGCGATGCTGTTCTTCCTGCTGATCCTGGCGGTCGTCCTGCCGATGATCGCCCTGCGGAGGAAGTCGTGGGAGTACTGAGCCCGGCCGAGGCACCGGTAGGGG
>JACCZL010000670.1 GCA_013695975.1 Chloroflexota bacterium | reverse complement strand
GTCCGGAGCTCGGCGGCCCCCACGGCACTCGGGCAGACAGCCGCGTCGAGGGTAAAGGCTCTGACCTGGTAGCTGGCTTGCGGGCGAAGGCGGAGAATCGGCAGTTGATGAACGAGGGCGGGCCCGGTCCGCGGCGTCCGCAGCCAGCCCGCCTCGGCATTCCCGTACTCGAGGTAGATCGGCGCGGCCGCGTCAAGCACAACGGTAACATCGGCGACCAACACGTTGTCCGAGCGAGGCTCGACAGCCACGCGCGCGGCGTCCGAAGCCGACGCGGCCGGACAGCTCGGCTGGGAACCGACGCCCGTCAGCCCGAACAGGCCGGCCAGCAGCAGGCCGGTTGGGAGAAGGAGGGCGAAGCGGGTGCGCCCCAGGCGAGGCATCAGGCGACCGCCCACGACTCGGCCGAGGCTTGACCGAGCGCTGGCCCGATAAGCATGAGACGTGCGCGGGCGAGCGGGGCCACGAGGATGCGGGCGGCGGCGGATCGATGCATTGATGGTCGTCTGGGCCGCGAAGTCTATCACAGGTCTCCCGCAGCGCTCAAGCGCGGCGGGCGCCGGGCAGGGCAATCGCGCTTGACTGCGAGCGCTCGCCTGTGGCACGATACCGCGGCCGTGCGGCATGATGGGCGCGTCGTGCAGTCCACCTCTCCGCGTTGGAAGTCTTGGGGGTACCGACCGATGCGCCTGCTACCACGCCGTCTTTTTCGGCTGCTCAGCGCGGTCGTCGTGGCGCTGATGCTCGGTTGGGGGTGGCCGACGACCGCCCCGCCGCGGGCCCAGACGGTGCCCGGCTGGCCGGCCGTCAAGGTGGAGCTGGTCACGGATCGCCTCAACGAGCCGCTTTACGTGACGCACGCCGGCGATGGCAGCGGGCGGCTGTTCGGGGTCGAGCGGAAGGGCCGCATCGTTATCGTGCGAGACGGCGTACTCGCGCCGACGCCGTTCCTCGATCTCACGTCCAAGATCAGTTGGGACCAGTTCAAGCGTCAGGGAGGCGGGCTCCTCAGCGTAGCCTTCCACCCAGACTATGCCGACAATGGGTTCTTCTACGTGCACTACACGCCCCGCCCGACCAACGTGGTCGTGGCTCGATACCAGGTCTCGGCCGACAATCCGGATGTCGCCGACGTGAACAGTGCTGTCACGCTGCTCGATGTCGAGATGGCGAACGACCTGCACCATGGTGGTTTGCTGTCGTTCGGCCCGGATGGCTACCTTTACGTCGGGCTCGGCGACGGCAGCCGGCGCGGTGACCCCCGAGGCCCGGCGCAGCAGAAGTCGTCGCTGCTCGGGAAGCTGCTGCGGCTCTCTGTGGACGGTGAGCCGCCCTATAGCATCCCGCCAGACAACCCATTTGTCGGCGATCCGGACGCTCGGCCAGAGGTCTGGGCGTACGGCTTGCGCAACCCCTGGCGCTTCTCCTTCGACCGCGCGAACGGCGACCTGTACATCGGCGACGTCGGCCAGGCAAGCGCCGAGGAGATCGACTTCCAGCGGGCCGGGACGGCCGCCGGCCGTAACTACGGCTGGAGCATGCAAGAGGGCCGGGCCTGCTCCCGGGTCGCGGCCTCCTGCGACCCCGAGGGGCTCGAGCAGCCGATCGTCGAGTACGACCAATCGCTCGGTTGCGCGGTCGTCGGCGGGTACGTCTACCGCGGCCCGAGCTTTCCGGGGTTGACTGGCCTGTACTTGTACGGCGATTTCTGCAGCGGTCGGATCTGGGGCCTTCGGGAACAGGCGGATGGGACGTGGCAGGGGCAGGAGCTGCTGAAAACGTCGCTCGCCATCAGCTCCTTCGGCGAGGATGAGGCGGGCGATGTCTACGTCACCAGCCTGTCGGACGGCGGCCTGTACCGACTAACGGCGGCGGCGCCGTAGGAGGCCTTGCGGCTCAGATGCGATTGTCCCGGAGGGTTCCGCTAGATCGGCGGTTGGGGCAGTGGTCGCGGCCTGATCGTTCCGGCGCCCAGTCGGGGGATGGCGACGATTGAGCCCACTGACACCGACGATCGAGCAGCTGTTCGCCTTTGGCCCCAACATCATTACCGGTACTGGTGGCTCCGGGACTCGTGTCGTCGCCCGGATCGTTCGGGATGGGGGCATGTTCATCGGCACCCACCTCGGACCGAATAACCAGGACGCCCGCGAGTTCCACGCCTTCTTCGACCGTTGGATCAACCCATTCATGACGCGCGATGCCGTGCCCCTGCTCCCCGCGAGCGCGGCCGAGATGGCCCACGACTTCCGGGCCGCGCTCGAGCGGCACTGCGCCGAGCTGGGTCCCGTGCCGCGTCCGTGGGGGTGGAAGACGCCGCGCGGACTTTTCCTGCTGCCGTTCTTCCACAGTCAGCTGCCCACGCTGAAGCTCCTCCACCTGGTCCGCGACGGGCGGGACATGGCCTACTCCAAGCGGCGGCGGCACCTGAAGATGCACGGCAGCGCCGTGCTCGGCCCAACCGCGGAGGACTGGAGCGAGCCTCTCAAGCTGATGGCGTCCTGGCAGCGGGTCAACCTCCTGGCGCTGGACTACGGCGAGCAGCATCTGCCGGGCCAATACCTGGTGGTCCGGTTCGAGGATCTCTGCGGCGACCCGGTGCGGACGATCGAGCAGATCTTCGATTTCTTCGGCCTGTCTGGGGACGCCGAGGCGCTTGCCCGGCTCGAGGTGGCCCAACCCGAGTCGCTGGGGCGCTGGCGAGAGCAAGACCCCGACATCCTCGCCGAGCTACATCATATCGGCGAGGCGGCCCTCCAGAGGTTCGGCTACGCGGTCCCGTCACGCCGTGCGTAGCGTCCTGTTCTTCCGGGACTTCCGCAAGTTCACCGGTGGGCACCTCAAGGTCTGGGACTATTTCAACCACGTCCGACACTCGGCCGGCTATCGGCCCCACGTCTGCTTCTCCGAGAGGTCGATCTGGAACGAGAGCAATCCCTGGTTCTCGATCCAGCAGGGACCGGACGATTCCCGCGGCTCGGTCCAGCCAGATGTGTTCTTCCTGGGCGGGCGCAACTGGCGCCTGCTAGACCGGAGCGGGCATGATCGTCCGACGACACCGAAGATCAACCTGGTCGCGCACGTGCGGCATGCCGACCCGGACAATCCCCGCACTGCCTACCTGACGCGCAAGGCGGTGCGGATCTGTGTCAGCGAGGAGGTCCGGCAGGCGGTGGTGGATACCGGGCGGGCGAATGGCCCGATCTACCTCATCCCGAACGCGATCGACCTGACCGACCTGCCGCCCGCGACCGCCCACGCTGGGAAGCCCACCGACCTCCTCATCGCCGCCTTGAAAGAGCCGCGGCTCGGGCGCGAGCTGGCCCAACGCCTGGAGGCTATGGGGCAGCGGTGCGAGCTGCTGACCGCGCTGCTGCCCCGCTCCGAGTTCCTGGCGCGGCTGAACGACGCCAGGGTGACCGTCTTCCTGCCGCACCGCACCGAGGGCTTTTACCTGCCGGCTCTGGAAGGGATGGCGCTCGATACCCTGGTGGTCTGTCCCGACTGCGTCGGCAACCGCTCGTTTTGCCGGCCGGGCTACAATTGCCTCCGCCCGGACTACACTCTCGACAGCGTGCTGGACGCCGCAATCGCCGCCCTGGCCATCGCGCCGGCCGAGCGGAAACAGATGCTCGGCCAAGCCCGGACGACCGCTGCCGAGCACACCCTGACGCGGGAGCGCGCGGCGTTCCTGGCCATCCTCGACAACCTACCGCGGATCTGGTGAGCCGTTGCACGAGCACGATATCGTCCTGACCGGGTTGCCCCGCTCCGGTACGACGCTGGCCTGTCATCTCCTCAACAAGGTCCCCGACACGGTTGCGCTGCACGAGCCGATCCGCGGCCTGTTCCGGCGGCTGAGCGACCACGACGAGATCCGGGTTGAAGTCGAGCGATTCTTCGCGATGACTCGCGAATCGATCGTGAACCACGGCGTCGCCATTTCGAAGCATCGAGGTGGTGAGGTCCCGGACAATCCAGTCGGCGACCAGCACTCGGAAGCCGGACTGAGGCAGCGGGCCGTTGCCAACGGCGAGATGGCGATCGACAAGGAGCTCGGCCCGAGCTTCCTCCTCGCGGTGAAGCATCCGGTCGCGTTCACGGCTCTGCTGGGAACGCTCGTCGGGCACTTTCCCTGCTACGCGATGATCCGCAATCCTCTCTCAGTCCTGGCTTCCTGGAACAGCGTCGACATGCCCGTCCAGCGGGGACACGCTCCGGTCGCGGAACATCTCGATGCCCGGTTGAAGGAGACGCTGGCGGGTATCAAGGACCGCCTCGATCGCCAGGTCGCGCTCCTGTCCTGGTTTTGCGACCGCTACGCGACCGTGCTGCCACCGAGCGCGGTGGTGCGCTACGAGGACATCGTCGCTAGCGGCGGGCGAGCGTTGCGCTCGATCACCCCGCGGGCCGAGGCGGTATGCGAGCCGCTGGAGAGCAGGAACGCCAACCCGGCCTATGACCGACGAGCCATGCACCGCATCGGCGAGCGGCTGCTGCGGTCGGACGGGGCTTTCTGGCACTTCTACACCAGGAACAGCGTCGAGAGGCTCCTGCAGAACTGACACCGATCTTGCGATACTCGGCCGATGGACGCGCGCTGGTACGAGCACTGCTCGGCGTAGCGACGCTGGCCAGCGGTGCGGTGTTAGCCATGCCCGACCCGGTTTGGGCCTGCGGCGCGGCGCTCTTGCTGACCGTCGTAACGCCCGGCGGACTACTCGCCATGCTGCTCGTCCCGATGGACGATACCGACCCAGTCGAGTGGACGGTGGCTGCCCTGGGTCTGGGCGTCGCGGTGCTGGTCGTGAACGGATTGATCCTCAGCTACCTGCCGCTGCGGCTGGGCGCGACGATTCTCCTCCTCTGGTTCGACGGGCTCGCGCTTGCTCTGGCCGCGCTGGTGTGGCGCATCCGGCCTGGCTGGCGCATCCGTCGATCGATCCCCGATGGGACGCTGTTCGATCTCCTGGTCGTCCTTGGGCTCGGCGCCGGACTGCGACTCCCGGAGCTGGGGTATGCGGAATTTCAGGGTGACGAGTCCCGGGTGGTTGTGGCCGCGCTCGCCGTCCTGCAGGACGTGCCCGACGCGCTGTTCTACCACGGCAAGGGGCCCGCCGAGGTACTCGTTACGGCCCTCCATTACGGCCTCGTCGGAGCATTGAGCGAGGCATCGGCACGGCTGCCCTTCGCATTGGCGAACCTGGCGGGGCTGGCGACCGTCTACCTCATCGCCAGGCGCCTGCTGGGCCGCCCAGGCGCCCTGGCGACTGCCCTGCTCCTGGTTTTCAACGGCTATCTGGTGGTCTTCGGACGGTTCGCCCAGTACCAGAGCCTCGTCTTCTTCCTGTCTGCCCTGGCGGTCTGGAGCGCGCTCCGCTGGTCCCGCGGGCGGCTGGCAGACCACTGGCCTGTGCTGGCCGGGGCGTTCGCGGGGACTGGGGCCTTGGCCCACTACGATGCCGTCTTCGCCCTACCCCCAATCGCCCTGCTGGCGCTCGGGCGGCACGGCCTTCACGGCCTGTTAGAGCGACGCGCGGCCCTGGCCTGGTTCGCAGGCGGCGCGGTCGGGCTGGTGCTGATGCTTCTATTCTTCGGGCCGTACCTCCTCAATCCGCTCTACGAGCTAGCGGAGGATCGCTTCGTGCGTCGGGGCGTGGGCACC
>JACCZL010000653.1 GCA_013695975.1 Chloroflexota bacterium | reverse complement strand
TCCCCGGCCACGGCGGCAGCGCCGGCGGCAAGCTCCGGACCTGTCGCCGTCGGCGGCTTCCCGAGCCGCCAGCTCAGGATCATGGCGCCGGCCGCCCCGGGCGGCGGCTGGGACGGCACCTCGCGCGCCGTCCAGCAGGCCCTCCAGGATGAGAAGATCGCTGCCCAGAACGTCGAGGTCGTCAACCGTCCGGGGGCTGGTGGGACGATCGGCCTGGCCGAGCTGATCAACCAGAGCCGCAACGACGGCCACACCGTCATGACGATGGGCCTGGTGATGACCGGCGCGATCCTCCTCAACAAGTCGCCGGTCACCCTGGACAACGTCTCTCCACTCGCCCGCCTGACGACCGAGTACGAGGTGATCGTCGTCGGCAACAATTCGAAGTACCAGACCCTCCAGCAGCTCGTCGAAGACTTCAAGCGCGACCCGAAGTCGGTCGCCTGGGGGGGCGGGTCGGCCGGCGGCGTCGACCACATCCTGGTGGGCCTGATCGCCCAGGCGGCCGGCGTCAACCCGAAGGACATCAACTACGTCGCCTACTCCGGCGGTGGCGAGCTGCGGCCGCTGGTGATCGGCAATCAGCTCGCGGCCGCCGTCAGCGGGATCGGCGAGTTCAAGGCCGACGCCGAGACCGGCCAGCTCAGGATCCTCGGGATCAGCAGCCCCAGCCGCCTCCCGTCAGTCAACGCCCCGACGCTGCGGGAAGCTGGGACCAACGTCGAGATCAACAACTGGCGCGGTATCGTCGGACCACCCGGCATGCCAGACAACCAGAAGCAAGCCTGGATCACGATGCTGACGCGGGTCCGCGAGTCGAAGACCTGGCAGGATGCCCTGACCAAGCAGGACTGGACCGACGCCTTCCTGACCGGTGACCAGTTTGCTGCCTACCTCAAGGAGGAGGACGCGCGCGTCGCCAAGGTGCTCACCGACATCGGCCTGGTGTAGGGCCGATGTCGCTCCGCTCCGCCCGCTTCGCCGAGGTCCTGGCCGCCGGCGTGGTCGTCCTGCTCGGGGTCTGGACGCTCTGGCAGGCGATGGAGCTGCGCCAGGGTCCCGGCTACGCGGCGGTCGGACCGCGCATCTTCCCGATGGTGGTCGGCGTTGGCTTCCTGGTCGCGGGTGCGGCCCTCCTCCTGGGCGGGCTCCGTCGCGGTGACCCTGCGCTCGCGCCCGCCCCGCCGCCCGCAAGCCTGGCCAAGCCGACGGCCACCTCCGCGGACGACGCGCTGGATGAAGACCCATCGGCCGCGCCCACCGACTGGCCGACGCTGGCCGGCGTCGCCGCGCTGCTGGCCGGCTACGTCGCCCTCTTCCTCCCGCTCGGGTTCATCATCTCCTCGGCCCTGCTCCTGGTGGGCGGCGCCCGGGTCCTCGGGAGTCGGTCGCCGATCCGAGACATCGCGGCTGGCGTGCTGGTAAGCCTGGCCGCCTACCTGGTCTTCACCCGCCTGCTCGGGCTCGAGCTCCCGCCCGGACCGCTCGACTTCTCCTGACCCGTGGACGTCTTCGCCAGTCTCGCCCAGGGCTTCGCGGTCGCGCTGACGCCGCAGAACCTGCTCTACTGCCTGATCGGGGTGACGCTCGGCACCGCGATCGGCGTCCTGCCCGGCATCGGGCCCGCCCTCACCATCGCGCTGCTCCTGCCGGTCACCAGCAAGGTCGAGCCGACCAGCGCCTTCATCATGTTCGCCGGCATCTACTACGGCGGGATGTACGGTGGCTCGACCACGTCGATCCTGGTCAACACGCCCGGCGAAACCGCCTCCGTCGTCACCGCGATGGAGGGGCACCAGATGGCCCGCCGCGGTCGGGCCGGCGCGGCTCTCGCCAGCGCCGCGATCGGCTCGTTCGTCGCCGGCAACCTGGCGACGCTCGGGCTGATGCTCTTCGCCCCGATCCTGGTCAGCGTGGCCCTGCTGTTCGGACCGGCCGAGTACTTCGCCCTGATGGTGTTGGCCTTCACGACGGTCACCGGGCTGGTTGGACGCTCGCTGCCCAAGGCGATGGTCTCCCTCTTCCTCGGGCTCGGGATCGGTCTGATCGGCATCGACCTCCAGACCGGTCAGGCTCGCTACACCCTCGGCGTCCCCGAGCTGCTCGACGGGATCGAGATCGTCAACATCGCCGTCGGCCTGTTCGCCGTCGGCGAGGTGTTCTGGATCGCCTCGACCCTCAAGCACGGTCGCGAGGAGCTGACCTCGGTCCGTGGCTCGGTCTGGATGACGGCCCAGGAGTGGGCCCGCTCCTGGAGGCCGTGGCTCCGCGGCTCGGCGCTCGGCTTCTCGATCGGCAGCCTCCCGGCCGGCGGGGCCGAGATCCCGACTTTCCTGTCCTACAACATCGAGAAGCGCCTCTCGCGCCACAAGGAGGAGTGGGGTCGCGGCGCGATCGAGGGCGTAGCCGGCCCCGAGGCCGCCAACAACGCCGCCGCCGGCGGGGCGATGATGCCGCTCCTTACCCTCGGGCTCCCGACCAGCGCGACCGCCGCGATCATGCTGGCGGCGTTCCAGCAGTACGGCCTCCAGCCGGGCCCGCTCCTCTTCCAGAACTCGCGCGACCTCGTCTGGGGCCTGATCGCCAGCCTTTACATCGGCAACCTGATGCTGTTGGTCCTGAACCTGCCCCTGATCCGCCTGTGGGTGATGCTGCTCGAGATCCCCCGGCCCCTGCTCTACTCGGGCATCCTCGTCTTCGCCACTCTCGGCGTCTGGTCGCTCAGCAACAGCGTCACCGACCTGGTCATCATGTACATCATCGGCGTCGTCGGCTACCTGATGCGCCGTCTCGACTTCCCGATTGGACCGACCATCCTGGGGGTCGTCCTCGGCCCACGGATCGAGCAGGAGTTCCGCCGCGCCCTGGCCATCTCCCAAGGCGACCTGATGACGTTCCTGACGCGCCCGATCTCGCTGACGATCCTGCTCCTGGCAGCCTTGTCGCTCGTCGGCCCCTACCTCCCCGCCCTCTGGGCTCGCCTCCGAGGCCGGCGCGAACCGGTCGAGCGCTTCGCCATCGGCGACAGCGCCGAGTAATTGCCGCGTGCGTACCGGGATGCCAACTCTCGCTGGTATGATGTCCGCGGGCGCACCGGCAGGAGACTGACGATGGCGATCACGCAACGAGAATTCACCCTCGAGCAGTTCCTGAAGCTGCCGGAGCAAGAGCCCGCCCTCGAGTACCTGGACGGGATGGTGACCCGGAAAATGTCGCCGAAGGGTCCGCATGGCACGCTCCAATTCGAGATCGGCAGCTTCTTTCGAGAGTTCGTCTGGCCGCGTCGCCTGGCGCGCGTCTTCACCGAGACGCGCACGACCTACGCCGGCGCGTCCTTCGTCCCGGACCTGGTCGTCTATCGCTGGGAACGGGTCCCATCCGACGACCAGGGCGACATACCGGAGGAGCTCCAGACGCCGCCGGACATCGCCATCGAGGTCTGGTCGCCCGGCCAGACGCTCGGGGACCTGGCCGACCGCTGCCGCTGGTACGTCGAGCATGGGGTGCCGGTCGCCCTGTTCGTGCATCCTCGGAGACGCTGGGTGCGCGTCTTCCGCCCCGGGGTGGAGCTCGGCCCGTTCAGCAGCCCAGCTCGGATCGATCTCGGCGACGTGCTGCCAGGCTTCGAGTTGGACCTCGCCGAGCTGTTCCGCTGGCTGCGCGCCCGGCCGGACTGACGGTGGATCGCGTGCGACGGGAACGCCCTGTGCCGTGGGCCCGCCCAGCCCTGGCGAAGGAGTTCCCGGTCCACCCGCTGGTCGGCCAGCGTATGACTCTCGACGCGTTCCTGAAGCTTCCGGAGGAGAAGCCGTACCTCGAGCTCTGGGACGGCGTGGTCGTCCAGAAGGCCTGGGCGGGGCCGCGCCACGGCGCTCTTCAGCCCGAGTTGACGTCTCGGATCAACCAGTTCGCCGAGCCACGACGGTTGGCGCTGGCCTTCCTCGAGCTGACGACCGTCTTCGGCGGCTCCGCGCTGACGCCCGACGTCACGGTGTACCGCTGGGACCGTGTCCCCCGTGACGCGGATGGCTGGATGCTCGACGAGTACGGCGGGGTTCCTGATGTCGCGGCCGAGATCACCTCGCCCGAGCAGGGCGCCAACTATCCGCTCCGCCGCTGCCTCTGGTACCTCGAGCACGGTGTGCCGCTTGTGCTTCAGGTCGATCCGGACGACGACTCCGTCGTCGACTTTCGCCCGGACACGGCGCCGCGCGTGCTTCGAGGGGCGGACCGGATTAACCTGGATACCCTGCTACCAGGCTTCGAGCTGACCGTCCAGGACCTGTTCGATGCGCTGCGCCTCGACTGAACGCGGCGCCGAGCGCCCACCCCGGCCGGCTCACGGGAGCAGATTGAGTGCAGATATATGGGTGGGCCGGACGACCGCGAAGTGGCGATGATCGAGCGTTGCGACCTCGGCGATCCCCAGGCGTTCGGCAGCCACCACGACGGAGGCGTCGACCGTTCCGAGGCGGAGGTCGCGGTAGGTCCACACCAGCACTGCGATGCGCAGCCAGTCACCCGGCTGCACCGGCTCGACGGTGAAGGTCCCGCTCGCCAGATCCCCCAGGAAGCGCACCTCCGCCTCGGCGCTGAGTCGCGTCGCTATGAAGTAGACGACCTCCGTGATGACCAGATGCGGGACGACCAGCGGCCCAGGATGCGTTTCCAGCAGCTCCAGACACGCCGCGTGGTGGCGGTCGTCGGCGTCGACGTAGGCGTAGAGCGGGCCGGCGTCGACCAGGAGCGCTATTGACCGAGCTCCTGTTGCAGGATCTCCTCGATTCGCTCGGAGATGTCGCCGCGGCCACTGCGTCCGGCCCCCGCGGCGAGTAATCGCCGCCTATTGCCCACGCCGAGATGGGCCTCAACGGCTTGCCGAGTGAGTTCGGAGATGGTGGTGCCGCGCCGCGCCGCTTCGTGTCGTAGCCGCGCATCCAGGTCGTCCGTCAGCTTCACCGTGGTCCGCTTCATAGTATGCCAGCATACCATGGCACTTCGTCTCGTTCCATGCGCGCCGCTGGGCAGCTTGGTGTCTCCTCGCTCGGCGCACCTGGTCCGGCGGTCCGCAGGTGGACATTACCACAGATCTCGCTCGCGATCCTGCTCCTGGCCGCCCTCTCCCTCTTCGGCCCTTACCTGCCGGCCCTGTCGGCCGGCCTCCGCGGCCAGCGCCAGCCGGTCCAGCGCTTCGCCATCGGCGACAGCGCCGAGTAGTCGCCGCGTTCGTTTCGGGGGCGAGGTGTGTATACTCCTCTACACGCATACACATGGGTGATGACGTGACCACGAAGATTCGCAAGCAGTTCCTGCTGGATCCCGAAGTCCTGCGGAG
>JACCZL010000639.1 GCA_013695975.1 Chloroflexota bacterium | reverse complement strand
CCCTCGGCCGACGACGGGCCACGGACGATCAGCGTACCATGATCTGGCGAGCCTCTTCGCACAGCCCGGACTCCTCGTCGACCGCGGTGCTGCCCAAGGTGATCATCCGGGGCCCAAGGTGATCAAGATGATCATCGTTGTGCGCACGAGCATCTTGCACCCCGGATGATCATCTTGGCCCGGGTCTGGATCGGCTTCGATCGAACAGCTGAGCCACATGGAGTGCGAACTCGTGCTTGCTGAGGATGGCCCGCTTCTGAGGCGTCGACTCGGTCGGCCGTGGCCGAGGAGCGCGCTGGACACTCAAGGGAGCAACGTCGTGAGCGAACGGTCCCGCCTCATTCCGCCCTATTCCGCCCTATTCCGCCTCATTCGACGTGTGATTCCGCGTCATTTCGCGCCTTCCGACATGCGAGGCTGTCAGCCGAGCCGAAGGGACAAGCCGGAGAAGAAGGGGGTCGTTATGCAACAGTGGGAGTACTTGGACGTATCGTACACAGACCCTCATGGCGCCCATAAGGTCGGCGAAGGCTGGTTGGCGAACGGGAAGCCACTCGGCTTGGAGCACAAAGACCTGGACTACCGGAACCTCAACGAATTGGGACGCCAAGGCTGGGAGTTGGTCAGCGCCGTCCACACCCAATACGGTGACGTTACCCGCTACGTCTTCAAGCGCCCTAAACAGTAGGAGGATTCGTCTGTAGCAGCGAAGCGGATGCCCAGGATGGTCGACCTTCAGGCGTAGAGCTCGACGATGTCTTCGTCCTCGAGCTGGTCGTGGCGGCCGACACGCTGGCTGCTGAACTTGTCGGAGGCGCCCGACAGGACGGCGTACTTGAGCTTGCAGTGCAGGTCGTGGTGGACCACGTCGGCGAGGTTGTCGACGGTGCTGCCGAGTGCAACGGCGAATGGCTCGGCACTGTCGCTCTCGTCTACGTGCCTCTCCACCTCCCCATCCGGCCGGTCACCGTGGATGCTTCAGTTCGCCACGGTCGACGATCGGGCGTCCGAGTCCGTGGCCGCGTCCGCCAGCACGGCAGGCGGTGGAGGCTTGAGCCGCATCCGCCCCATGAGCGGGAGCATGGCGTCGATGAGCGACAGCAGCGCTCGGTAGGCATCGGCCTGGGCATCGGACATGTGCCCGGCCAGGAAAGGTCGGTGGAGCCGTGACTCGAGGCGGTCCATCAGGTCGCGCCACTCGTCTCGGAAGCTGACTCGGTCGGCCAGGAGGTCATCAGGCGTGACGAACGCAGGTACCTCGGGGTCGCTCCAACGCTGTTCAACGCGCGGCAGCGCCTCGACGTTGACGCGGATCGATCGGAGGTAAAAGTCGATGTCTTCGCTCAGCGTGGCCTTCGTAGCCATCGTCCACTCGTCCGGAGCTGATCCTGGGTGATGTAGCGCAGTCCCCGGTCCGGCTGGAATCCGGTCAGCCAGGGATCTTTCGCTGGAAGGAATGCTACCACGATGTACGCTGCGCCATGGCGTCCCGTCCAGCGATGTGAGCGCGCGACGCACGTCACCTTCCAGGTATCCTCGTCGCGCTCGACGTAGACACCGCCGGTCGGGTCCTGGACCGCCTCCGCCAGGCTCTCAGCGTACTCCTCGATCGTCGTGCCGTCGGGCCACTCCCGGTTGAGCATGACGTGTTTGAGGTACTTGGCAGCGAGCCGTGGCATCCAATCGCCACCCTTCAGGATGTGGCCCTCCCACATCAGGCCACCCGCCCCGTCGTCAACCCGTGCCACGGACGGGCGCGCCAAGGAGACGGCCGCGAGATAGGTTCGCAGCCGCTGCAGCTCCTCGTCTGTGATGTCTCGCCCCGACTCGCCGATGTCTCGGATGAGCGCTGAGATCGCCTCAGCCTGTTCCTCCACTACCGCGCACCCCCACCTAACACTACTCTGGCGTCTTGCCATTTTCAGGTCTAAAGCAACGGGCATGCTGCCTGATTCAGCGGCTTCTGGGGCGATGTCCCACGCTGACCTGATGGGCAATCTGCCTAACAATTTCGGAAGGCGCCAAAGTAGTGCTAAGCACATGACCATAAGTCTTCCGGCCGCCCCACTCGAAGGGAAAACCGTGCCTTGCTCTTAGAGCGACCGACAAAAGGCAGAGGGCGTCGGGGCGGTGGCAGACAGGCACGGGCACCGGCGACGATAGCGGTGCTAGCCAGCTTCGTCAGGGAGGGTCCCGTGCCTGTGGTGCCAGTATGCCGGCTCGAGCCGCTGTGGGAACAGCTCGCGGCGGTGCTGCCGGAGCATCCGATCGTCTCGCCCACCCACCCGCTGGGCTGCCATCGGCGGCGCATCTCGGATCGCGTGGTCTTCGAGCATGGGCTCGCCGCGCTGGTGCACGGCTCGGGGTACGAGCGGGTCGCGAGCCCCGGCTGCTCGGATGGCACCATCCGCCGTCGGCTGAAGGAATGGGCGGCGGCGGGGCTGAGCGAGCCGGTCCACACGCTGGCGCCGCGGGCCTACGATCGGATGCTCGGGCTGGAGCTCGACGACCTCGCGGTCGATGGCTGCCTCACCAAGGCGCCGAGCGGGGGCGAGGTCGCCGGCCGCTCGCCGGTGGATCGAGGCAAGCCGGGCCTCAAGCGCTCGCTCGTCACCGAAGGCCGCGGGGTCTCCCTGCCCGTCGTCGCCGCCGGGGCCAATCGGCACGACGCGCCGCTGCTGGGGCCCACCCTGGCTGGGCTGGACAAGCTCGACCGGCTCCCGGACGCGGTCACCGTGCACTTGGACCGCGGCTACGACGGCGGCCCCACCCGGGCCCTGCCGGACGCGCTCGGCTTCGACGGCGCCATCGCCCGCAAGGGCGTCCCGGCGCCGATCCAGGCCGGCGCGCGCTGGGTGGTGGAGTGGACGCACACCTGGATGAACGGCTACGGCAAGCTCCGCCGCTGCACCGAAAAGCTCCGGCCGGTCGTGGACTTCTCCCTCTTCCTGGCCGCCGCCCTGGCGGTCCTCCGCCAGCTCATCCAACCCGCTCGGCTGCGCTACCGCTACGACGCCGAGGTTGATGCCCTGTACATCGAGCTCCACGCATTGGCGCCGGGCACGGCCGAGGCGCGGCAATTGAGCGACGACCTCATCGCGGACTACGGCCTCGACGGCCGTCTGGCCGGCCTCGAAGTCCTCGATGCTGCCCAGGTGCTCGGGTCGGTCGAAGGCCGGATCGTCCTCGAGATCGCTCCGTCACTGCTCGCAGCCACCGAAGCTCGGTAGGCCAAAGACCCCTGGGA
>JACCZL010000634.1 GCA_013695975.1 Chloroflexota bacterium | reverse complement strand
GGGGGGTTGGGGGGCGACTCCACGACTCTCAGGCGCTCGCGGGATCCTGCTGGAGCGCTCCCGTCATGCCATCGGCCGAACGTCTCCAGGACAGGACGAGCTGGGTCAGCAGGCCGAGGCCGAAGGCCAGCCCGAAGAAGGCGATCAAGCCTCCGAGGACCGGCAGGTGGGTAACCAGGTGAAGTCCGACCAGGCCCAGCAGCAGGAGCCAGACGGGGCGCAGTCCCCGGACCTGCTGGACGGCGCGGGTGAGCAGCGCGCCCGTGAACAGGCCCAGCGCCGGCCAGGCCAGGAGCAGCGCCAGGCCGTACAGCGAGCCCAGGGCGAAGGTCAGCGGCAGGCCGATCAGGCTAATCGCCGCCACCAGCGCCAGCAGCGGGGTGGCCAGCAGGACCGCGAGCCCGAGGCCGAAGCCTTGCAGCGGACGTCGCTGGCCCAGCGTCGAGATGCGCTCCGGCGCGCTCGGGAAAAGCCAGAGCGCGAAGGCGCCCAGGAGTGCGCTCCCCGCCAGCCAGAGCAGGCCACCCAGGTCGAACAGCCCATTCAAGGAGGACGGCTCGTCCGCCCGCTCGACCCGCTCGACCGGCGTGAAGGCAACCGGGCCGGCCACCGTGCCTGACGGGACCGACGCCTGTTGGGTGGCGTGGTAGTCCAGGCCGCCGGCGATGCGAGCGCCGGGCTCGACCGTCAAAGTCTCGACCCTCGCCCAGACCTGGCCGCCGACCGGCCCGCCGAGCTGGAGCGTGCCGGCGCCGACCGTCAGCCCCCGCCCGATCTGGCCGAGCGTGCTGACCGTCTGCCCGGCGCCCAGGGCGCTGCCAGCGATCCGCCCACTCGGGCTGACGTTCAGCGTCTGGGCCGCGGCCGTGACGTTCTTGCCGACCTGGCCGTTGACGCTGACCTGCTGGCCCGCGCCGCGCAGGTCGCCCAGGACACTGCCGTCCACCCTGACGGTCTGCGCCGCCGCGATCAGGTCGCCGTCGATAGTACCGGTCACGAGCACGTGCTGCCCGAAGGCGTAGACGTCGCCGGTGACCCGGCCGGCGATCGTCACCGTCTCGCCGCTCGCGACGAGGTCGTCGTCGATCGTCACGCCGGCGGGCACCGTGACGGTGTCCCCGCCGCGCACCTCCATCGCCAGGGCGACTCCAGGCAGCGTCACGCAGCCGAGTAGCAGCGCCAGGAGCGCCGCCCCCAGGCGCAATCGAGTGGTGTCCAGGTGTAGCTTCATGTCGTTCCTCCATCCCTCTTTCCACGGCGGCTCGGCTAAGCTCCTGCCGACCCCGCGGTACAGTCCAACTTTACAGCCCGCCGCCCGTGGCCGAATCCCACGCGGGGTGGGCTCGGGGTTAGGCCTTCGCGGGAGGGGCGCGCTCCTCCGATTGGGGGAGATGCGAGTGGCCGAGAAATCTCGTACCATGGCCTCAGCGCGAGGGTGGGGTACCACCTGCTGGGAGACGGCGGGGTGCCGGACGAGAAGGTCGTCGAGCGACTGGTTGCCTGGGTCTGGGAGCGGCAGGCGCTGATCGGGCCGCTCGCGGGCGACGACGGCGTGCGTTATCAGGTCGTCTTCCGTGGGCGGCCCTGGGGTGAGCGGGGCCCCGACTTCCAGGGCGCGATCCTCGCCCGCCACGACGGCGAGCTCCTGCGCGGCGACGTCGAGGTCCACGTCCGCGCGTCCGACTGGCGGCGCCACGGGCACGGCCGCGACCCGGCCTACAACCGGACCGTTGGCCACGTCGTCCTCTGGAACGACAGCCAGCGCCCGACCTGCCGCCAGGATGGGGCGGTCGTGCCGACGCTCGAGCTGGTGGGGCATCTGGCCGCGCCACTGGCCGAGCTGGAGCGTCGGCGCCAGGCGGAAGAGGGGCTCCGCCCGCCCGAGCCGGCCTGCGTGCCGACGGGGGCGACGGGCCCGTCGCCCTTACGCGAGCTGCTCGAGCGGGCCGGAGTGGAGCGCTTCCTGGCCAAGGCGGCCGCCTTCGAGGGCGATCTCCAGTGCTTGCCGCCAGAAGAGGTGCTGTACCGCGGGGCGCTACGGGCGATGGGCTACACGGCCAATACGGCCGGCTTCGAGCGCCTGGCGGCGGCGTTGCCCTTCATCGGGCTGAGGGCCATCGC
>JACCZL010000633.1 GCA_013695975.1 Chloroflexota bacterium | reverse complement strand
CCCCTACGCCGAAGGCGTAGCCGGCCATCTCGCCGGCGGCGCTCATGGCCAGGCCGGCCACGAGGACCGGCAGGGCACGCGGGAGGACCTGTTGCTGGCCGGCTCGGCGCACCTCCCGGACGATCCGTCGCAGGCGCACCAGCGGGATGAGCGGCGCGGCGCCGGCGTACAGCAGCCGTTGGGGCCATGACCAGCGGGCGCTCCGCGCGCGGGTCGCCGCGAACATGCGCGCGCTCAGGAGCTCGACCGGCAGCCAACTCGACAGGCGCGTGAAGTTCATGTGGCGCGTCCTCGCCATCGGCTCGAGGTAGAGCGGGTGGCCCTTCGCCTGCAGGTCCCAGTGGAGGATGCTCTCGGCGTCGAGCAGCGCCTCGAGCTCACGCCCGTAGCTCAGGAGTGTCGCGCGCTTGTAGCTGCTGTTGTGCCCCGGCAGGTGGTCGATCGCCTGCGCCGCGACTGGCTCCATCCAGCGCGAGTACGCGATGAGGAATTCGGCCCAACTGACCACGCTGCCGGGGTTACCGTTGCGCATGGCCGGCCCGACCACCGCCCAGGGATCACGGTGCGCCGCGATCAGCGCCGCGGCCCAGTCCGGATCTGGAAAGGCATGGTCCTCGGCGAGGGCGACCACCGGCGCCGTGGCCCGGCGAATACCGGCCGCGTAGGCCCGAGCGCGAGACCTGATCGGGCCGACCTCGACGACCTGGACGCCGCGAAAGCCCGCCAGCTCCGCCTGCGCTGGCTCCAGCCCATTGGCCGACGGCGCGACGATCACGACCTCCAGGCAGTCTCGGACGGTCTGGGCCTGGAGGTGGTCGATCGTCTTGCGGATGATCTCGTAGCCGGACGGCGTGGCGAGCACGACAGACATCACCGGCCCGGCAGCATCGGTCATCGTCGTCCTTCACCCAACGCGCAGACTTCGCGATTCACCGGGTCGGGGTGATCTCGCGCGACGCTCGGTCGACCCGCACCGGCTGTCTGGTTGAGGCCGACTCGACCGCCGCGAGCGCCACCTGGACGGCCCGTCGGCCATCCTCCAGCGTGCAATGGACCGGTCCATCCCGCTCGATGGCGTCGACGAACGATTGCCACTCGGCGCGGTAGGAGGCCTGCCATTCACCCCCCTGTCGCGCTGTCTGCGCCGCCCGCGGGAAGCCCCGCAGGAACTGAACGGCACCGCGCAGCCGGGCTCGGGCGTCACCCGAGCGGCTCGATGGCGAGAACAGCTCGAAGCCGTCGAACCGGTAGCACGAGACCTGGAGACGACCGTCATGCCCATACACGGCGATCTCGTTGCTGTCGCTGGTGCCCTCCGAACAGGCTGAAGCGGCCAGGGCGCCATTGACCATCCGCGCCGCCAGGGCCGCCGACTCGTCCTCCAAGCGGCTCGCGGCGAAGATCTCCGCCACCTCGTCCTGGAGCAAGAATCGCCAGAGATCGAAGTGATGGATCGCCTGCTCGAGCAAGACTCCGCCACCCAGGTCGCGCCGCGCCCGCCAGCTCGGAGCGTCCTCGCGGTAGCGCATTCCACCGGTGAAGGTGCTGCTGAGCAGCTTAATCGGCCCGAGGGCGCCGCGACGGATGGTCGCTCGGGCCTGACGCACGAGTCGGTGACAGCGCATGTTGAAGCCGACCGCGACGCGGCCGCGCGAGCGCTTCGCCCGCTCGATCAGCCGGTCGCAGTCGTCCAGGCGGAGCGCCAGCGGCTTCTCGACGAGGACGTGCTTACCGGCGTCCAGGGCGGCCAGCGCGACATCGGCGTGGCTCAGGGCCGGCACGCAGACGGCGACGACGTCCACGGCCCGATCCTCGAGCAGGGCCTGGAAGTCCGGATACCGGCGCTCGACCTCGAACTGGCCCGCCACGCGCTCGAGACGGCCTGGGTCGACGTCCGCGACCGCGACGAGCCGCGCCTCCGGCAGGCGCTGGAGGACCGGTAGATGGTGGGTCACGGCAACCCGTCCACACCCGACCACACCGACCCCGAGCGGCGCGCCCCTACGCGGCATGACGCGTGTTACCGGACTCGAGAGCCCGCGCGGACCTGCGGGGGTAATCGGGTCATCAGGTGACAGCACGCCTCGAGGTTGTCATCCGAGCGTCTTCGTCGGGCATTAGAAATGCGGTGTAGCGCACGACCGGCCGGCACAAGTCTGGCAGCGCCGCACAGCGGTGTCAAGCGACCGTCGACGTGATGGTTGATGGCGGGACCGGCCGCCGAGGCGGAAACGCGAGGAGACGCGGGAACGTGGTGACAATGGCTAAAGGAGATCACGCTCTATCCGGCCAGGACGGGGGCGACGCGGTTCTGGCACGGGCCCTCCGCGCGGTCGGGCGGATGCGGGCGCTCGGCTTGCACTTTTACGGCCACTTTATCGGCGTGACCGGGCAGCTCCCGGCGGACGGGCGGGCCAGGCTGGAGCTCGAGGGGGAGCCGGGCGGCGTCGGAGCGGCGGTGGTCTCGCCGGCCGCGCTGGCCACGCTGGCCGACCTGGCGCTGAGCGCGACAGTGCGGTCGCGGGT
>JACCZL010000631.1 GCA_013695975.1 Chloroflexota bacterium | reverse complement strand
TTTCTAACCCGCCCTCACGTCGAGGCGCCAGGCCTTTCTCCTGCGCACGTGCTTAGCCGCCGCCGCTGACGGCCTGGGTGATCAGGCCGGTGCCGCCGCAGGTGCGGCAGGGCTCGCCGCCCTTCAGGCGGCCGTTGCCGCTGCAGTCCGGGCAGAGGTTCTCGCCGGTGCCCGGCGTGCCGGGGGCGGCCTCGTCGCCAGGGTGCATCTCGCCGGCGCCGACGTCGCGGCTGGCGACCGTTTGGCCGATGCCGCCGACGTCGACGCCGCTACCGGCCCCGACCTGCTCGACGGCATCGCCGATCCTGGTGGCTGGATCGGGCTGTTTGGGTTGTTCCATCGCTTTTCCCCTTTCGGCCGAGTGGGTTTACGCCACTATGGCCGGGCAAGGGCCATGCCAGACGCTACATCCCGAAGCCGCCAGTGACCTCGACGAGGGTACCGGTCACGTAGCTGGCATCTTCGGTGGCCAGAAACGCGATGACGCTGGCGATCTCCTCGGGCTGGGCGAAGCGGCCGAGCGGGATCTGCGAGACCAGACCGGCTCGATAGTCGGCCGGCAACGCGTTCGTCATCGGGGTCTCGATCCAGCCGGGGGCGACGGCGTTGACGGTGACACCGCGGCGGGCGACCTCGGCGGCGGTGGCCTTGGTCAGGCCGATTAGCCCGGCCTTGGAGGCGGCATAGTAGGGAGTGCCGACGACCGCCCGCTCGGCGACGATCGAGGCGACGTTGACGATCCGACCCCACTCGCGATCGCGCATCGAGTTGATGACCGCCTTGCTGCACAAGAAGGCGGCGGTCAGGTTGACGCCAATCACCGCGTCCCAGTCCTCTTTGCGGGCGTTCTTCATCAGGCCGTCGCGGTTGATGCCGGCGTTGTTGACGAGGACGTCGATCGGGCCGAGCTGCTCGGTGGCGTGGGCGATCATCCGATCGACGTCCGCCTCGGAGGTCACGTCGGCGGCGACGAAGTAGGCCCGTCGCTCCATCCGCTCGACCTCGTCGACCACGGCACGACCGGCAGCCTCGTTGCGCGCGATGTCGTTGATGATGAGGTCCGCGCCCTTGCCCGCGAGGGCGAGGGCGGTGGCGCGGCCTAGCCCGCGCGCGCTCCCAGTAACCAGGGCAACCCTGCCGTTCAAGCTCAAGTCCGATCCTCCAACATTGGGATCTCGCCGGGACAACGACGTCCCCGCCGGATAGGTGACCGCGTCGCGCCTACATGGCTCCGAGGAGTCGGTGCTGCATCAAACCTCGGATCGTCATGCTGAGCGACGTTCCACATGGGCGTAATGCACCTATCTGTATCATGCAGCTAACCGCGGCCAGTGTCAAGAAGGACTGCAGGGAAGGGGGCTGGGGGTAGGTTGGTGGGCGAGGTGGCATGAACGATGCGGGGCGGGCATGATGATGGTGGGAGCCGGTCTTCGGCTGGGAGCCGAGCGGCTCGAAGGGCGCACGCCGTGCGCCCCTACAGGCGGAAGGAGGATCGAGACGATGGGACTGCTGTCTGGGCGATCGGGGCTGGTCACGGGCGCCGGCCGCGGGATCGGCCGTGAGATCGCGCTCGAGCTGGGACGGAACGGGGCCAACGTGGCGATCGGGTACTCGGCCAGCGTCGAGATATCCGAAGAAGTCGCGGACCAGCTCCGCGGGATGGGCGTCGACGCGTTCGCCGTCAAGGGTAACGTCGCCGATCCGGAGGCGGTGCGCGGGGCCATCGCCGCGGTGGCCGAGCGGTTCGGAAAGATCGACTACCTGGTCAACAATGCCGGCATCACCCGCGACAGCACGCTCGCGAAGATGACCCACGACGATTGGAACGCGGTGATCGACGTCAACCTGCATAGCATCTTCAACGTGACACACGAGGTCCTGCCGCACATGCTGCAAGCGGGCTATGGGCGGATCGTCAACATCAGCTCGTTTGTCGGTCAGGCCGGCAACTTCGGCCAGACGAACTATGCGACTGCGAAGGCCGGCATGATCGGCTTTACGAAGTCGGCAGCGCTCGAACTGGCCAGGAAGTCGATCACCGTCAACTGCATCGCACCGGGCTTTATCGAGACCGAGATGGTGACCGCGATGCCGGAAGTGGCGCGCGAGCGGGTCCTGGCTCAGATTCCGATGGGTCGCTTCGGACAGCCGGAGGAGATCGCCAAAGTGGCCACGTTCCTGATCGCCCATGGCGACTACATCACCGGCCAGGTGATCTCGGTCAACGGCGGGATCTATATGTAGGGGTGCCTCAGGGACTCGCGTAGGGG
>JACCZL010000620.1 GCA_013695975.1 Chloroflexota bacterium | reverse complement strand
ACTGGTTCTCCAGCCGCATCATGCTCAACATGCGCGACCGAGTGCGCGAGGAGCTGTGGTTCAACGCCCAGGTGATGCAGCAAGCGGGACTCTGGCTCGAGCAAAACCAGGATGCCGAACAGTTCTTTCTGACCGTCGAGTGCTTCGATCCGCACGAGCCCTGGTTCGTGCCAGAGCACTATCGGCGGCTGTACGATCAGAGCGACGGTCAGGACCAGGTGATCTCGCCGTACTGGGAGGTGCCGGACCTCGAGCCAGAGCTGGTCCAGCGGACCCGCGCCAACTACAGCGGCCTGGTCACCATGTGCGACCGCTGGTTCGGCTACCTCGTCGAGTCGCTGCGGACCCAGGGTCGGCTCGACGACACGCTGGTGATCGTCGCCTCGGACCACGGCCACAGCCTCTGGGAGCGACGCGGCTACATCGGCAAGCGCGGCTACCCGTCCGATCCCGAGGTGGCGCACGTCCCGCTCCTGATCCGCAACCCTCGGGGGCTCGGGGCCGGCACGGTCAGCGACGCCTGGGTCCAGCACCACGACATCTCGGCCACGATCCTCGAGGCGGCCGGCGTGCAGCCGCCGGACCCGATCGCCGGCCGCTCCTTCCTGGCCACCGCATTCGAGGGTGGCCCGCCGATCCGCGACCACGTCACGATCGGCTGGGGCTCGGCGATGACCGTGGTGACCGAGCGCTGGTGGTTCAATTGCAAGGTCGACGGCCGCGGCGCCTTTCTGCACGACCGGGCCCGCGACGACCCGTTCGCCGAGAACCTGGCCGAGGACGAGCCGGGCACGGTCCGCGAGCTGTTCGAGGTCGGCAAGGCCGACGGCGACGGGACCTTCCCCGAGTACCTGCTGGCTCAGGCCTCGAGCGCCGCCGACGCCCCCGGCTGCAGCCCGATCCTGGCGCCTGAGGCCGGTAGGAGGATGGATCGATGAAGATCACCGCGGTACGGGCCGCCATCCCGAGGGGGACGAACGAGCCGCGCGACTGGCGCACCCAGATGGCCCAGATCGCGGTCACCGTCGAGACCGACGAGGGGCTGAGCGGGCTCGGGGTCGGCGGCGGCGGCGCGGCCGGCGTCCACATCGTCGAGACGGTCCTCCGCGAGACTCTGATCGGCGCCGATTCGTCCGACCTCGAAGGGCTCTGGGATCGGATGTACCGCGCCACCCTCCCCTTCGGACGGAAAGGGCTGGCCGTGATGGCCCTCTCCGGCGTCGACCTGGCCCTCTGGGACCTGGCCGGCAAGCGGGTCGGCAAGCCGGTTTATGAGCTGCTGGGCGGACTGAAAAACCCGGTCATCCCGGTCTACGCCTCGATCGGCGCGGTCGTGACCGACCAGGTCGAGCGCGGCTTCAGGCACGTCAAGCTCCACATGCCGCGGCCGTCGCCCGGCTTCGAGGCGAATGTCGAAGTCGTTCGGCAGGCGCGAGCGGCGCTCGGCCCCGACGTCGAGCTGTACACCGACGCCTTTCTGGCCTGGGACGTCGAGATGACCCTGCGCCTGGCCGACGCCTTCGTGCCGTTCGGCGTCAAGTGGATCGAGGAGTCGCTTTCGCCGGATGACCTCGACGGCTACGCCGAGCTGGTGCGGCGCTCGCCGATCCCGATCGCCGGCGGCGAGCACGAGTATGGGGTCCACGGCTTCCGCGAGGTCCTCGACCGCAAGGCCCACACGATCCTCCAGCCCGATGCGTGCTGGTGCGGCGGGATGACCCAGCTCCGCAAGATCTACGCGCTCGCCAGAGAACGCGACGTCTGGGTCGTCCCCCACCGCGGCGTCGAGGTCTGGGGCCTCCACGCAATCGCCGCGCTGAGCGACAATCCCCTCGCCGAGAGCGGCCGCCCCTGGGTCACCTGGCTCCGCGGCGAGCCCCCGATCGAGCACGGCTTCGTGAGAGTCGGCGACGCGCCGGGCTTCGGGGTCGAGCTGGACCCGAAGAGCGTGGACTGAGCATCCGACCGGACGACGTCGGTGTAGGGGCGCACGGCGTGCAATGCTGTTCGACGAAAAGGGACTGGGATGCCCGTAGGCGGGGGGCTTGTCCCCCCGCTTCGGCGAGCATACTGAGGAGCCGACCGAAGCGGGGGGACAAGCCCCCCGCCTACGGGCATCCCAGTCCCTGTT
>JACCZL010000605.1 GCA_013695975.1 Chloroflexota bacterium | reverse complement strand
GTCACCAAGGGCTCCACCGCCGGTCAGCGCGAGGCTGACGCCCCATGCGTGCCCGGCCTGTCGGAACAAGCCCAAGCTCTCCTCGAGATACGCGACGGCCTGCGCGCAATCGCCGGGCGTGGACGTTGGACTCCCGGGACTGCCCGGTGCCGTACTCGCCCCGGAAAGCGTCGAGGCCGTCGGGTCGTAGCGTTCGTACCACCCGACCGACGCCCTGCTGTACAGCGCATTTGCGATCGTCCACGGATCGCCCCCCTCGCGAGCGAGCGCCAGGCCCTCCTCCACAACGGCCCGTGCCCGAGCATAGTCCCGCTTGTCGCGCAGTCCGATCCCCAGCAGCGACAACGATCGAGCCGTGCCGAGCTTGTCCCCGAGTGCCCGCAACGCGGCCACGCTCTCCTCACACAAGGCCACCGTCTGGGCCGGGTCATTCCGGGGCCGGGTGGCCCAGGCAGCCAGCCAGAGCGCCTCCGCCCGCACGGGGTCCGCGTCTCGGGCACTCATCGCCAGCGCCATCTCGAGCCAGCGAACCTCGCTCAGGGGGCCACGGACAAACCAGAACGGCGTCAGCCCGCTGCTCAACTGCAATCCGAGCCTCACATCGTTGCCCTCGTCGAGAGCCCAGGCTAGCGCAGCTCGTGCGTTGTCGTGTTCAGCCTCCAGTCGATCCAGCCAGGCGATCAGGTTCGGCCCGCGGCGTCGGAACTCCCCCATCGGCACCAGGTGCAGGTAGTACTCGGCGTGACGCCGTCGGATGGTCTCGGTCTCCCCGCTGGCGTTTAGTTGCTCCAGCCCATACTCGCGGATCGTCTCGAGCATGCCGAAGCGCGGCTCACCGCCGGGCCCCGCGTCCTGGCGCACAAGGCTCTTGGCGACCAGCGAGGCCATCCCGTCCAGCGCGTCCAGCCCCAGGTCGCCGTCCAGGTCGCAGACGGCCTCGGCCGCCTCCAACGTGCAGCCGCCGACGAAGATCGACAATCGGCGGAACAGGGCTCGCTCGCCCTCGTCGAGTAAGTCGTAGCTCCAGGCGATCGTCGCCCGCAGCGTCTGCTGGCGGGCCGGCAGGTCACGCGCCCCGCCCGTCAGCAGCGGCAGCCGCCGCTCCAGACGGGTCAGCATCGCCTCGGGTGAGAGCAGCCGAATCCGAGCCGCCGCCAGCTCGATGGCGAGCGGCAGTCCGTCCAGGCGGACGCAGATTTCGGCCACGGTCGGCGCATTCTGGTTGGTGAGGGCGAACTCGGGCCTGATCGCCGTCACGCGCTCGACGAACAGGGCGACCGCCCCGTACTGGGTGAGGGCCTCGATCGACGGGAGCCGCCGCGGGTCTGGGAGTGCCAACGGCGGGACCGGCAGCTCGTGCTCCCCTCGCAGCTCCAGCGGGGCGCGACTGGTCACCAGCACCTTGAGTCCGGGGCTGGCTCCGAGCAGCGTGCTCACCGTCGGCGCGGCCGGCAGGATCTGCTCGAAGTTGTCCAGCACCAGCAGGAGCTGCCGATCCCGCAGGTACTCCGTCAGGCTGTCCAGCACCGGCCGGCCGCCCAAGTCGCGAATCTCGAGGGCCTGGGCGATCGTCGTGGCGACCAGTTCGGGGTCGCTGATCGCGGCCAGCGCGACGAACACCACGCCGTCCCTGAAACGGTCGACCACCTCGGCCGCCACGTGCAGGCTCAGGCGGGTCTTGCCGGTCCCGCCGGGGCCCGTCAGCGTCAGCAGCCGCACATCATCCCGGTCCAGCAGTGCCCGCGCGGCCGCCACCTCGCGTTCCCGCCCGATCAGCGGCGTCGGCTGGACGGGCAGGTTGTTGGGGCGGTGCTCCGGGGTCCGCAGGGCCGGGAACTCGGAACGGAGGTCCGCGCTGGTGAGCTGGAAGATGCGCTCGGGGTCCTGGAGGTCCCTGAGACGGTGCTCACCTAGATCACGTAGGCCTGCACCCTCCGGGAGCTGACCGCGTACCAGCTCTTCGGTCGCGAGCGAGAGCAGGATTTGGCCGCCATGGCCGGCCGCCCGTTGGCGAGCACAGCGGTTGACGGCCGCCCCGTAATAGTCGCCCTCCCGCAGCTCGGCCTCGCCGGTATGGAGGGCCATCCGCACTCGGAGCGGCTCGCCCGTCGGCCACGTCTCGGCCTGGAGCCAACGCTGAATCCCGGCGGCTGCCTGGACGGCGTCGCTCGCCCGGCCGAACACGGCGAAGACGCTGTCGCCCTCACCACGGCTCTTGACGACCACCCCGCCATGCGCCTCGATCCCGTCGGTCAGCAGGGCATCATGCCGAGCGAGCGCGACCCGCATGGCCTCCGGGTCGCGCTCCCAGAGGGTGGTGCTGCCCTCGATGTCGGTGAACAGGAACGTGACCGTCCCGGTCGGCAGGTGGGCCATCCATGGCTCCCGGTTCAAGAGTAGCGTAACGGGCCGAGCGCGCGGGTTCACCCCGGGCAGCATCGAAACTGCCCGCCAGGATAACTTGCCCCTGCTGTTCGGTCAACGAGGGCAGCAGCCGAGGTCC
>JACCZL010000595.1 GCA_013695975.1 Chloroflexota bacterium | reverse complement strand
CGTCTGGGCGGTGCGCCGTGGCTGAGGCCCCGTACCGTTCACCAGGCGATAAGGAGCGGTAGCGCCGGTCACATGCTCTCTCGATGGATCCGTCTCTACCACTCCCGTTCGGTAACATTTTCATTTGGTGGCAAACGGGGCTCAGAGCCGCTTTCAGCGTCTCAACCGAGCCGTTTCGGCAACATCCGCGCAAACGGACTCAATTTGAGCGTCCGCGACAGGTGGCGCCCCATGTGCTCGAGCCAAGCGGCGGAAGCCTTCAGGGTGTGGGACCGGATTCGTCACCGGCGGGAGGCCCGCGGTCCCAGGAGGGGCCGCATCGCCCGACGAAGAATCCGCGTTCGTTAGCCACGGTGGCTGGCCCGCGAGTCCAATATCGGGAATGGCGCGTGACTGCCCCTACGCGCTCCGGCGAGCCAGCTCGCCGGCCAGGTCTAGGCGACGGGTGCCGAAGCCGCGGGTCTCCCACTCTTCGCGGGGGATCATCCAGAAGACCTCGAGCTCGTTGCCGTCAGGGTCGGCGGCGTAGAGGCTGAGGCTGTTGCCGTGGTCCGACTCGCCGCGGAGGGCGCCGGCCGCGCTCAGGGCCTCGCGGGCGCGGGCCAGGTCGTCGATCGACTCGACTTCCCAGGCGGCGTGGTAGAGCCCGATGCGGGGCTCAGGGGGCTGGGCCGCGTTGGGCCCGACGCCGAAGAGGCCGAGGTCGTGGTGGTTGTCGCTGCCGTTGGCGCGCAGGAAGACGGCCTGGGGGCTGGGGGCCTCGACGACCTTGAAGCCGAGGACGTCCTGGTAGAACCGCAGCGCGCGCTGGGCGTCGCGGACGTAGAGCACGATGTGGTTGAGACGCTTGACGGTGAACATGCGAGACAGCTCCTTTCCTCTTTCCCTAATCTCCCAGGTCCGACGCGTATTCCCCGACCGTTCACCCGATGACTTCGGTTGCCTCGTCCAGGACCGATTGCGGAATCGCCAGTCCGAGCGTCCGGGCGGTGTTCAGGTTGACGATCAACTGGGTGGAGGCGGGCCGCTCGACCGGCAGGTCGGACGGATGGGAGCCGCGCATGATCTTGTTGACGTAGGAGGCGGAGCGGCGAAACAGGAGGCCCATGCTCGGCCCGTAGCCCAGCAGTCCGCCGACGTCCACGAACTCTCGGAAGTCGTACACCGCCGGCAGTCGCTCTCGTGCCGCGAAGTCGACGATCCGCGCCCGATGCACGAAGGTGAGGGGGTCTCCGAGGACGACCAGGCCCTGGACGCGTCTCTGCGCCGCGGATTCGAGCGCGGGTCCGAGCTGATCGGCGGCTCGGACCTCCAGCGAGTGAAGCTGGATCCCCGACGCCCGGGCCGCAACCTCGATCTCCGCATGCGGGTACATCCCCGATCCAAGGCGGCGCTTCCCGTTCCAGAGGAAAGCCACCTGGGAGACGCTTGGGAGGACATCTCGGAGCAGCGCCAACTGTCTGCCGCTGTGGTCCGCTAGGGCGGCGGTCAGCCCGGTGACATTGTCGCCGGGTCGCTCGAGACTCCTGACCAGATTGCTTCCGTCCGGATCGCCGGTCATGGCGACGGCAACGATCGGAATCGTCGTGGTCGCCGTCTTCGCGGCCACTGCCGCCTCTGAGCTCGAGGCGACGATCACCTCGACCGGCAGTCGGACCAGTTCGAGCGCAAGGTCGTAGAGCACGTGCTGCCGACCCTCGGCGAAGCGGTACTCGATGGTGACGTTCCGCCCGTCGACGTAACCGACCTCCTGTAGGCCGCTGAGGAAGGCGTCCACCAGGGGCGACGGTCCGGCTGTACCGAGCGACAGGAAGCCGATCCGGGACGGCCGCGTCGGTTGCTGCCCCGACGAGAGCCCCGGGCCGCAACCGGCGAGCAGGGCCAGCCCTCCGATCGACAGGCTCGGCAGCAGCGTCAGGAATCGTCGGCGGTTCCGGTCGTGATCATCCGGGTTGGCGGACGTCGCGGCTGGCTGGGTGAAGATCGGTCCCATGCGCGCGCCTCCTCTTCATGGACGATTGAGCGGACGGCGTCGGCGATCGCGTCGGCGGTCGGGATCGTCAGGTTGCGGAGGGCGGTCGCCGAGGGCACCGGGATCGAGGGGGCGCCGACCCGGGCGATCGGGGCGCGGAGGGCGTCGAAGGCCCGCTCGGCGACGGTCGCCGCCACCTCGGCCCCGAAGCCGCCGACCTTCCATGCTTCGTGGGCGACGACCAGGCGGCCGGTCTTGCGTACCGACGCCAGCACGGTGTCCTGGTCCCACGGCGCGAGCGTGCGGAGGTCGATCACTTCCACGTCGACCCCTTCGTCGGTTAGCACGCGGGCCGCCTCGAGCGAGCGGTGAACCATCCAGGCCGTGGCCACGATGGTCGCGTCGCGTCCGGTCCGCGCGATCCGGGCCGGCCCGATCGGGACGACGTGCTCGCCATCGGGGACGTCGTCGCGGATCGCGTGATAGAGAAACATCTGCTCGAAGACCATGACCGGACCGTCGTCGCGAATCGCGGAGGCCATCAGCCCCCAGGCGTCGGCCGGCGTCGACGGCATCACGACCTTCAGGCCGGGGACGTGGGCGAA
Organism: Chloroflexota bacterium; assembly: GCA_013695975.1. Classification (GTDB taxonomy): domain Bacteria; phylum Chloroflexota; class UBA6077; order UBA6077; family JACCZL01; genus JACCZL01. The sequence continues at coordinate 464 of JACCZL010000595.1, read as the reverse complement.
CCAGGCTTCGTAGCTCTGGGGGTGGCCGCGATAGGGCCCGTCGCCGACTCGCGTGCGGATCGTCAGGGGGACGTGGGCGTCGCCAGCGGTCATGTAGGCCAGGTTCGCGGCCTGGAGGACGATCTGGGACATCGCGCAGGGCAGGAACTCGCCGAAGGAGATCTCGACGATCGGGCGCTTGCCCTGAAGCGCCGCCCCGATCGCGGCCCCGACCATCGCCGACTCCGAGATCGGCGCGTCGCGGATCCGCCGCGGACCGAACTCCTCGTAGAGCCCGCGCGCGCCCTGCATCGCCCCGCCGAAGGGCCCGATGTCCTGGCCGATCATGAACACCTCGGGATCGGCCCGCATCTCCGCGGCGACGGCGCCCACCAGCGCCTCGGCAAAGGTCAGACGTAGGGGCGAAGCAGAAGATGAGCCCTCCCCCGGCCCCTCCCCGGCGCGGAGAGGGGGAGACGTAGGGG
>JACCZL010000590.1 GCA_013695975.1 Chloroflexota bacterium | reverse complement strand
TCAGGAAGCGTGAGCATTACCGGCGGGCGTTCGACGGCTTCGACCCGGTCCGTGTGGCCGGCTACGACGCGGACAAGGTCGCCGGGCTGCTCGCCGACAGCGGGATCGTCAGAAACCGCCTCAAGATTGAAAGCGCCGTCAACAACGCCTGCCGTTTCCTCGAAGTCCAGGCGGCGTTTGGCGGCTTCGACGCCTACATCTGGCGATTCGTCGAGGGCAGGCCAATGAAGAACGCCTGGCGATCGTTGGGAGAGATTCCAGCCAGGACGCCCGAATCGGACGCGCTCAGCAAGGACCTGATCAAGCGAGGCTTCAAGTTCGTCGGCTCGACGATCTGTTACGCCCACATGCAGGCGACCGGCATGGTCAACGACCACCTCGTCGACTGCTTCCGCTACGACATCGTCTCGTGAGTCGGGCGGGCGGCGCCCTCGTCGGCCGGAGCTCCCCGCCACCCGAGCGGGGTTATGATTGACGCGGAGCTACACCGGACCGCTTGACGGCGTTCGGCTCGGAGGGTGGCATCGTGCAACGCGCGTTCGGACTCGAGATCCCACGCACGCTCGAAGAGGTGTGCGACCCGCGGCGGATGGCGCTGTTGGTCTACGACATGCAGGTCGGCATCTTCGATCAGGCGCCGGGCCTCAGGCCGGTGATACCGAAGGTCGCGGAGGTGCTCAACGCGGCCCGCGAGGCGAACGTGCGGACGTTCTTCTGCCGTCACATGTCGCTGCCGAACGAGCTGGCCGGCGTCCAGCAGCTCCGGACGGCGATGGCCTGGCAGCGGGCTGAGCGCGTCGAGGACGTCAGGTCCCTATTCCTGCGCGGGTCGCCGGGATTCGAGCTCATCCCCGAGATGCAGCCGCTGCCGAGCGAGGCGGTGTTCGACAAGCTCGGCATGTCGATGTTCGCCGGGACGCCGCTGGACATGGCCCTGCGCGACTGCGGCATCGTCGCCTTCGCCATCGTCGGGGTGGTGCTGGAGATCGGCATCGCGCCGACCGTAAGCCACGCCACGGACCTCGGCTACATCCCGATCGTCGTGACCGATGCCTGCGGATCGGTCGAAGAGGAGGCGCGAGGACGTGCCCTCGCCAGCATCGACCACACCCTCATGTCACTCACGACCGACACCGCCGCGATCTGCCGTCTCTTCCGCGACTCGTCGCGCTCGAGCCACGGTCGCTAAATCCTCCCGACGAGTCGTTGCCGCACCGCGCGTCGGGGGTGTCATCCTGGGTGCAGCGAAGGCGCTGCTGAGCGCGGGTCCGCCTCCACGGCGGGCGGATAGGAGTCCCATGAGCACACAGCGGACCGCGGTTGCCGAGGGTCGCACGGTTGATCTGGGCCAGCTTCGGACCTGCCTGGAGCAGGCCCTGGTCCGGCTCGAGGTGCCTGAGAACCATGCCGTCCAGATCGCCGACGTCTTGCTCGACGCCGAGCTCCGCGGCTACGACGACCACGGCGTCTTCTTCCTCGGCGAGCTCGCCAGGTGGTACCGCGCGGGGGCGCTCAACCCGGCCCCGCGGATCAGTGTGGTGCAGGAGACGGACTCCGCGCTCCTGCTCGACGGCGATCGCGGCTGCGCCGTCGCGGCGTCCTACCAAGCGATGCGCTGGTGCGTCGAGCGGGCGAAGTCGCGTGGGCTGGCCACGGCCGGCATCCGCAACTCCGGCCACTTCATCGCCGCCGCGCCTTACCCGACCGCCGCGGCCAGGGACGGCTCCATCGCCGTGGCTGCCGCGAACGTCACCCCATTGATGCCCGCCCCCGGCGGCCGTAGCCGCGCCCTCGGGACGAACCCGCTTTGCCTCGCCGCCCCGACCGGCGGCGACCATCCGCTCGTCTTCGACATCGCCACCAGCGCCATCGCCGGCTTCAAGGTGCGGATGGCGGCCCTCCAGGGGCGAGCCATCTCGGAAGGGCTGGTCACCGACGCGCGCGGCCGTCCGACCACCGACCCAAACGCCCTTGACCAGGGCGGCCTGCTCCTCCCGTTCGGGGGCCACAAGGGCTTCGGCATCGCCCTGATGGTCGAGGTGCTGGCCGGTGTGCTGACCGGCGCCCAATTCGGCGAGCACGCCGGCGTCACCCACGGCAAGGAAGGCCACTTCTTCATGGCCCTGGACCCCGGCCTCTTCATCCCGCGCGACCAGTTCACCGGACGCATGGACGAGCTGATCCACTGGATCAAGTCCGGCCAGCGCCTCGAAGGCGTCGACGAGCTCCTCATCCCCGGCGAGCGCGGCCAGCGCCGCGCCGCCGACCTGACCCGCACTGGCCAGGTCCCCCTCAACGCCGTCGCCTGGGCTACGCTCGCCGAGGTCTGCGGGTCGCTCGGGGTGCCGCTGCCGAGATGATCGCCATCCACAAGAAGCTTCCTCGAGAAGAATCGTGACGCGGCGGTGCGCTTTGCGATGGCCTACCTCCAGGGAGTCAAGGACTACACCGCCGCGCTGGAGAATCCGGATCGCCACCCGGAAGTTGTCCCGATGCTGGCCAAGCACACTCCGATCGACACGCCCGAGAAGCTGAAGGCACGGTATCCCTGGTGGACGTGAGTGACCCCGCGGGGCCGGATCAACGTCACGCCGGTAATCGCGCAGCAGGACTACTGGGCCACCTTCTACAAGATCGTCGAGCAGAAGGTCGCCGAGGGCCAGTTGTTCGACCACCCGATTGCGAAGGACGCGACGGAGCGCCTGCAGCACGAGAAGCCGCTCGGAGACAGCTAAGTAGGCGCGCCGTAGCCGCCGCGCTCGGCCTCGACACCGCTGACACCACAGCGTAGCCAACCCGGACGCCCCCTGTTCTCAGCCGTGTCAGCCCCCAGGCATCTTGAGACAGCAGGCCGCTCCTGGGACCGCGGGCCTCCCGGCCCGCCCCCGGGG